>JBBDSJ010000021.1:0-10968 GCA_040905025.1 Gammaproteobacteria bacterium | reverse complement strand
GGCTGGTGGCGCAGGATGGCAGTATCACCGTGGCGCTGGACACCGCCATGACTGACGCTCTGCAGGCAAAAGGGTTTGCACGTGAATGCGTTAACCGTATCCAGAACATGCGCAAGCAGGCTGATTTGAATCTGACCGACCGGATAGACGTGCAGTATCAGGCCAGTGAGCGGTTGCGCGCTGCTATCAGTGAACATGCCGACTGGATTAGCAGTGAAACGCTGGCAATCAAGGTATCAACCAGCGATACACCAGAGGGTGAGTATCGTGACAGTTTCCAACTGGATGAGGAAACTCTTGAGTTGGCGATTAGCCGTGTCCAGTCGACCTGATGCTTTTTTGCTGATTATTTCCAGTCACCACCACCGAGTGGCATTTCGCCGGCGAAGTTGGTGACGACGCGGTAATCGGCGGCCGGATCGGTAAATGCCGGATAAAAGCTCAGGTTATGCACAAAGTGCCGCCGTCACTTTGTCATAAACATAACATATGAAAAATATGAAAAATTGCTGTGTTATTGCCGGAATGCCTGCAGACACGGATCGGCAATTTGCTTTACATAATTGTCGAAGGCATCTTCAAAGGTATGTGCGAAAACGTCAGCCGGTTGGCCGTTATCGACGTACATGGTGAAGGGTTCATGCAGTAGTTGTTCGAACAGTTCGGTAGCACTGTCGCTGTTGATCTTGCCTGAGAAGGCATAGTCAGCCGTGCTACGCCCGCTGGTGGCCAAGGATCGCGTCTCTATTGTATCTGTTTCAAACCAGGCTTCGCGGACATATTTAAAGTTTTCCATCCCGTTGTTGTAGTTGACGTTGCCGCTGGTGACGATGTACTCAAGTAGTTCCCGACCAGTATCCGGTTCATTCTGCAAACGAATAACGGCGGAGATGAAGTCACCATTAATACTCGTTGCAGTCATCAACAAACCACAACCTTGCGTCTGTTCGCGCGCCTCATCCATGTAATGTACCGCATCGGCATGCACGATCAGGGCTGATTTGTATTGCGCCTGAAGACTGGTTGGCAGGATAAGCGTTGTTGTTACGCACGTTAAGGCAAAAGTCCTGGATATGTTCATGTTATTTTATTCGCTAGTGTCGGGACGGATTATAAATATTGACACTATGAACTTCAGTTGGCCGTGGTGGTTCCTTGCCAAACAGCATTTGCCATAAATTTAGTTGCTATGCGCTATAACTGATGCAGCCATGAATCAATGCATTTGGCAGTAGCAGCAGCCAACAGGGGTGCATGGGCTTGCCCGGCCTGTCGTAACGCGGGGATATTGATTTTGGCATGAGCAAGTTCCAGCGTATGCCCGACATACCATCGCTCCAGACCACGGGCACTGACTTCCGGATGGAACTGTAAAGCCAGGGTATGTTCTGCAACACGGAAGGCCTGATTTTGGCAGGCAGCAGTACCGGCCAGCAAATCTGCTGCTGCCGGAATGGTGAAGTATTCACCGTGCCAGTGCAGCACCTGAACATCCTTGAGATGGCGCATACACGACTGCTGACCGCTGTCCGTCAGGATAAGTGGTGACCAGCCAATTTCATTGCTTGCCATCGGTTGTACAGTGGCTCCCAGTGATTTGGCAATAAATTGCGCACCGAGACAAATGCCCAGTGTTGGCCGGCCAGCGGCAATACGTTTGGCGAGCATGTCGCATAGTGGCGCGATAAACGGAAAGTCGGCGTCGTCGTTCACGCTGACAGGCCCGCCCATCAGCACCAGCAGATCACAATTCGCAATCCGTGTTGCGGCAGGTGACTCTATCGGCAGCAGCACAGTCTCAATGGTATAGCCGGCGGCTTCCAGTAACGGTGTCAGTGTATCCGGATCCTCAAATGCCAATGTTTGCAGTATCAGCGCCCGTTTCATATCAATTCACTATTAGCAGTTATTTTTCAGTGCGGGCAATCCAGCCGGTAAGTGTATTCTTCATGGCTTCATCTACTGAAATATCCAGCGGTGTTAACCAGTCATTGGGCAGAAACAGGGTAAAACCACCCACCTGATAGCTCATCGGTATATAGACAGCAGAGCGGTCTTCCTTGCTGACACCCTCAGGCATTTTTTTCAAATTGTCACGCATGACAAAGCCGACACATTCGGTATCGTTTCCCGGCATTCTGATCAGTACAACCTTGTCGGCCTTTTGATCTTCGGAAGGCGACAGAAAGACTGTCAGTTCCTTAATGGCATTATAAAGACTTTTTACCAGCGGGATATTTTTGAAAGGCAGTTCAATTAACCCATACAATCGTTGCATGAGCTGCGACGACATCAACACACCAAGCAGAACTAATGCAAGTATGCCCAGTACTATGCCGCTGCCAGGGATGTAGTCAATACCCGGCAAAAGTTTTTCAGAGAGTGAGCGCGATAACGAATCCGACCAGGTAAAGAAATAATAAAGTGGATACAGGGTCAGGAGTAATGGTAACAATGTCAGAATTCCACGTAACAGATATTTGCTGAAATTTTTCATCGGGAGGCCTCCTGAATGAACTGTTTGAATATGCATAGTTGACGTGGCTGATGAGGTAGATACTCAGGATGCCACTGTACGCCGAGTATAAAACTCTTGTCGATTGCTTCAATCGCCTGCACAACTTTATTCGGTTCCCATGCGCTGGTATGCAGTCCGTCACCCAGTTGGTCAATACTCTGACGGTGCAATGCGTTAACCTGCAGCCGATCTGTCTGCAGAATATCCGCAAGCCTTGAATCGTTTTTTATCACAATGGATTTTCTGGGCAATACGGACCAAATCTGCTGGCTTTCGCTATAAAAAGTACTGATATCCTGGTGCAGTGTACCGCCGAAATAGACATTAATCAGTTGCATGCCGCGGCAAATCCCCAGAACAGGTTTATGCTGATCCAGGGCCTGTTGCAGTAATGCTGTTTCCAGTTGATCACGTGATTCATCCAGTCCCTGATAATGCTTTACGCTGAACAGACGCCGTAGCAATATAAAGAGTGGATAAAATATCAGGCTGCACAGCCGTTTAAACCATGACTGGGTTTTGTCGGTATCCGGAATCTCCAGCAGGGAATGACCGTAGCTTTCGGGTGTAATGTCGGCACCGCCGCCAATAATCAGACCATCGAATTCCGGCTGCGCTTGATTTTGCGAGGGCGTCACCCATTTGGCCTTGCCGCCGGCACGCCAGATCGCCAGCCAGGTAAACAGCCATGCCAGCGTACCACCATGATCGGGGCCGGTAATCGCAATAAGCGGTTTAGTCTGTCTTGACATATTTCGCAGCAATTTTTACCCAGTCTTTAGTCAAACGTTGCCACCATGAAGCATCACGCTTGCGATAGGCCTTGCATAATTCTTTTAATGACTCTGTATTATCAGCCAGTGTTTCGACGATTACCCAGTCATTCCATTCTTTCGCCAGACGCCAGTCCGGATCATCAAGCAGGCAATTAGGTAACCGGTAATGAAATGCAGGTCGTGGCTTTATCAAATGCGGTTCTTTCAGTTTGCCCAGCAGGGTTTCACCGGTAATGTGCAGAAATGCCGGCAACATATCGAGGGCATGATTGCGCGAAGGGATAAGCCTGACATAATCAGCAATGAGCTGCTTGTTATCGGGGGCATAATCGGGATCAGTTATCAGCGTCAGATATTCGGCGGGGTACGGGTTGATGTATGGGCCGATGCGGCGGGTCCAGTCAACATCGGCGCGCTGACGCAACCAGTCATGCAGTAATGAGTAGGCACGCAGCCAGGCAAGCAGATCTGCCGTCTCTGTTGACGGCAATTCCGGGTTCATGTGTACGCCGAAACCGTAAATAAGCGAACCCCGGGTACCGTGTGCCTGTTCATTAACCAGCACGGTGCGAATGTCATCGACAATGGACATGCGGTCCAGCGGGATGGGCGGTGTAACAATCTCGTTCGGAACAACATTCGCAGCGGTATTGCGTATGAAATCTTCCAGCGGCGCACGGATATCCAGAGTGTCAATATCGATACCGATATTCTGCAGGAAATTCTCGTAGGATTGCTCCTGTAAAATACTGGCATCAACTTCTATGCCGAACTCACCAAATTCAGTGTCGGATACGATATATCGATACGGGTTTTCCTGCTCCAGCTTGCCGCCCGTGACTGACTGCACGCATTCTGCCGAAAGCAGCAAGTCCACACCGGCATATTCAATTTCATAGCCAACCTTGCGTAATTCACCGTCAGCATTATATTGGCGCGGCGGTTGTTTGAAGTCAGTCATCAATAATGCCCTGTTGTTGTAAATGCCGATTAACTGTACAGCGTACCTGCCAGTAGACATACACTGTAGCGGCCAGCCCCAGACTATAAAACAGAAACGTGACAGGAGTTGTTACACTGCCGTGATCCCGGGCAGCAAGACTGCCGCTATAGCATAATAGTGACACCAGCGGTATCTTGCCGAGCAGGGTGGCCAGAATATAGGCCCGGTTGCTGATGCTGGTGATTCCACAAAGATAATTCAGGATATGCGACGGGATAACCGGGCTCAATCGCAACAGAAATACCAGCTTCCAGCCCTGTTCACTTATGCTTTGTTCGATAACTGCAAGTTTTGGCCGTCTGGCGATGTAGGCATTGGTATGTTCACGAAACAAGCTGCGTGACAAGGCGAATGCCAATCCTGCTCCCAGCTTTGCGGCAATAACAGTAGTAAAAATTGCAACAGGCAGATCAAAGGCAATACCGGCCGCTACAGCCAGGGGTGCCAGCGGGGTTATGCATATTGTTGCGATGATATATACGGTGGTGTAGAGAAGTAATCCGGCCGGGCCAAGCGTATCTATCCAGAGCAAAAGTGAATTGAAAAATGCGCCGATTGGCAATAGCTGCCAGCCAAGATAAATGCCATACAGTAATAGCACCAGCAGTGTGATACGTGCCAGCCATGGCTGAGTACGAAAATTGAAAGCAGCGATAAATCAAATTCCCATGTTGCTTAACGTGACCATGATGTCATTGAGAATAGCGGTAGCACGTGGATGTTCGGTTTCAAATTCAACGATGGCTTCCTGTACACGTTCCTGTAACGATTCATCATCGTCACTATCGTCATCGCTTTGCCGGAGACGTGCTTCAATTTCCTCAATCAGGCGATCCAGACGGTCGCGGCTGACCTGATCGGCATTGTCCAGCTGCTCAATTTCCTTGCGTAAACGTTCCAGATCTACACGAAGCTGATGTTCTGACATAGGTTGCTCCCGAGTAAAAAATAATTTCAATAATATACGAAACCTGAATCAATCAGGAAATTTCCTGAAATGGCCGGACCATTATGCCGCGATTTGCTGGAGTACAGTCGTGGCAATGGAAAAATAAACCAGTACGCCGACGGCATCAGCGATTGTCGCCACCAATGGCGCGCTGGCTGTGGCCGGATCCAGGCGCATCTGGCTCAATACAAAAGGTAACGACATGCCGATCAGGCTGCCGGCAACGACGACGATCATCATGGTCATTGACACCACCAACGCCAGTTCACCACCACCGCGCATGGCACCAATACCGGATACCGCCAGCGCCATCGTCAGTCCCAGTGCACTGGCAACCAGCAGTTCGCGGCCGAGCATGTAGCCCCAGTCCTTGAGCATGACATCACCGGTTGCCAGCGCCCGTACCATCAGGGTCGCCGCCTGTGAGCCGGCGTTACCGGCACTACCGACCAGCAACGGTAAAAAGAAAACCAGGCCGACATAAGCGGTGATGGTATCTTCAAAATAGGCAATGCCGGCACCGGAGAACAGGTTGCCGAATACCAGCAAAACCAGCCAGAAGACGCGTTTGCGATAGAGCAAACCGAAACTGGCCTCGCGCACACTGCTTTCAAGCTTGCCGACCGTCGCTGTCTTGTGAAAGTCTTCGGTAGCTTCGGCTTCAGCGACGTCCATCGCATCGTCGTAGGTTACGATACCGACCAGCTTGTTGTCATGACCGATGATGGGCAGGGCAATCAAATCGTAATAGGCGATTTTGCTGGCGATTTCTTCCTGTGGATCATCAAGATTGGCGTAGATCACGTCGAGCTTCATGATATCCCTGATCGGTGTTTGTGGCGGTGCCAGGATCAGATCACGCAGTGAGACAGTGCCCAGCAGCTGGCGCTGCTCGTCAATCACATACGCCTGATAAATCGTTTCCTTGTCCGGAGCTTCCCGGCGCAGCGCTTCAATAGCCGTGTAAGCCGTCATATCCGTTGTCAGCGTGGCATAGTCCGAGGTCATGATGGCACCGGCGGTGCCTTCTTCGTGCGCTGCCAGTCGAATCAGATCATCACGTTCAGCCTGGGCTAGCCCGGGCAGCAATGCTTCACGCTGATCGGTATCCATGCTGTTGAACAGGTCAGCACGTTCATCCGAGGACATATTAAAGACGATATCAGCGAGCTGCTTGCGGCTGATGATACGCGCCAGTTCAACCTGCAGTTCGGTGGGCAGGTAGCCGAATACTTCGGCGCGCGCTTCGGCAGGTAATAGCACCAGGACTTGCCAGACCTGGCGTGGAGTACGCTCAAGTACACTGTTGGCCAGGTCGGCCGGATGCATGTTGGCGACAAGCTCGCGTAGCGTTGCCGTGTCACCCTGTCCCAGGGCCTGTGCCATTGAATTAGCAAGAAAATCGGGTTCCATGATCCACCTCTGGGTTACCGGCTGATTGCACAGGTCGGCTAGAGAGATTGAACGCCGCTGGCTGGGCAGCGGCTGGTGGATCGGCGCCGGTGTACAGGCGCGTGTCGGTCAGGCGCTGGCAGCCCGAAACGGGCTCAAGCTCGTTGAATAGTCAATGTCGGTCGCGTTCAGGCGCCGACTGTCAGATTCCAGTAAATTGCCAGACAAAATTAAAACTCCGCGGCACCGATGCGGCCGCTAACCGGCCGCAAATCTAGTCCTAATCGCGGCAGCCGTCAAGCCGCTTACCGCACCGGAGTATTTCCTGCCAATGGCCGGTGATGGAACCTTGAACGCTGTGGGCATACTAACTATCTGCGAAATACGCTCCGGACTTTACGCCGGGTGATACAATTTCAATACACCCAATAATCTCAGGCAGGGATCCCATGCAAAATTTATTATTCAGTAATCTGTTTTCTCCGCGCAGCAAGTCACTGCCCATTCCTTTCGCTGCGGTGTTATGTATGGTGATGCTGTCTGTCAGCATGCCGGCGCTGGCGGCTGACAAAACCAGGGTAGTCGTTGTGGATGCCGAACTTGTCGATGATATGAAACAAAGACCCAGTGATCCGGATAAACCGGCAAACCTGAAACGTACCCTGCGTATGCAGGAACAGGTCATTGAAGGTCTGGAATTATCCGACCGGTATGAAATTCTGCAGGGTGAAGAAGTGGACGCGGCCATCGCGGAACAGCGCAGCCATGTATCACGCTTGCGCGATTGCAGTGAATGTGCCCGTGCCATAGCCGCTGCGACAGGCGCTGATATCGTTTTTATTCCGTGGGCACAGATCGTCAGCAGTCTGATTCTGAATCAAAACCTGCGTGGTCTTGATGGTGAGACAGGTGAGGAAGTATACGGATCATATATTGATTTTCGCAGCAATGATGACCGCAGTTGGCAGGGTGCGACACGCTATATGCTGGAGCGTTTCTACAAGAAATATCATGAAGAAGTGCCGGACGGTTTACGCGATTGGGTAAAGCAGGCTGAGTAACAGGCAACTGGTTATTGCTCAGTTTGATCGAATCCGAAAACACTGGTGAATCCGCGCATTGCGGCTAAAGTCCTCGGGCAATGTTGCCTTGCTGATATCCTCAATTTGCAGATTTGCCAGTGCTTCGTTGTCCAGTTTGAATCTGCGCAGGTTTGTCGAGAAGATCAGCTCACCATCATCTGCCAGCAGCTTTACAATCGCCTCGATTAAAATAACATGGTCGCGCTGCACATCGAATGTGCCGGTCATGCGTTTGGAACGTGAAAACGATGGCGGGTCAAGAAACACCAGATCATATTTTGCTTTGTGCTTATCAGATGCATGCAATAACCAGTCGCGCACATCGTCCTGTATGAATTCGTGCCGGCGTGGATCCAGTTCGTTAATGGCAAGATTACGCCGCGCCCAGTCGATATAGGTATTGGAAAGATCAATGCTGGTGCTGCTGTTGGCGCCGCCCTGTGCTGCACAGACTGTAGCACTGCCGGTATAACAGAACAGATTCAGAAAGCGTTTGCCGCGGGCCTGTTGCCGGATCAGCTTGCGTACCGGCCGGTGATCCAGAAACAGGCCGGTATCCAGATGGTCGGTGAAGTTGACCAGAAACTTCGCACCACTTTCCTGCACAATATAATATTCACCCGAATCCTCCAGCTTTTCATATTGGCTGCCATCGCGCTGACGCCGGCGCTGTTTGAAATGTAATGCATCAGCCGGCAGATCAAAGGTTTCCTGTATAACGGCCAGCGCTGTATTCAGACGTTGTTGTGCCTTGTGGGCATCAATGTCTTTAGGCGCTTCATACTCCTGCACATGTACATGGCAACCATTGCCATGTGAGTCATCAATGATGTTGTAAACATCAATCGCCAGGTTGTATTCCGGCAGGTCGGCATCATAAACACGGTAACAATCTATCTGTTCGCGTTTGGCCCAGCGTCGCAGGCGTCTGAGATTCTTGTCCAGGCGGTTGGCAAAATCGGTGGCTGTTTCACGCGCACTGCGGCGCTCACTACTGATTTCAAAATGCAGCAGTTTGCAGCGCAACGCGCCATTAAATAATGTGTGCGTTTTATGCGCGCGCAAGCCCAGATACTGATGCAGATCGCCTTCACCGGTAATGAGCGATGCCTGCCAGCCGGGATAACAGCGTTTCAGACTGGAACCAAGTGTGCGGTACAGCATGGGTAACGTACTGGCTTCACCAAGCCGTTCACCATAGGGCGGATTGCTGACTATCAGTCCATGGCCATGTTCGCCCGGTGTACAGGCGTCGAGCGATTGCTGTTTGATACTGAATGCAAAACCGGCGCGGTTACAATTGCGCCGCGCGGTATTCACCATATTGTCATCCTGATCAAATCCCTTTATCGGCGGCAAGCGTTTCCTGCCTTCGCGCCGGCGTTCTTCAGCTTCTTCCAGCAGCCCGGCCCAGACAGGCTGTTGATGGCCGAGCCAGCCAGAAAACCCGTAATAGTCGCGCCGCAGACCCGGTGCCATATCGGTTGCCATCATGGCCGCTTCAATCAGTAAAGTGCCGGACCCGCAAAGTGGATCAACCAGTGCGCCTCCGCTGGCAGCGATATCCGGCCAGCCGGCCCGCAATAAAATGGCAGCGGCCAGATTTTCCTTTAACGGTGCGGCGCCTTGTTCAGTGCGATAACCGCGGCGATGCAGACTCTCACCCGAGAGATCAATACTGATAGTGGCGTGATCCTGTTCAACATGGCAGTGAATCGGTAACGCCGGCCGTTCCACCGCTACCGACGGCCGGCGGCCACAGCGTTCGCGAAACTGATCCACTACAGCATCCTTGATCTTCTGGGCGGCATATTGGCTATGTTGCAGACTGCTTTTGCTCAACGTGCAGGCAACTGCCAGTGTCGAGTCAACATCCATATGTGATTGCCAGTCAATCTGCTGCGCACCCTGGTAAAGCTGATCCGGATCATGGGCCGGGAAATCTGCCAGTGGCAACAATACCCGGTTGGCCAGCCGTGACCACAGGCAGACGCGATAGGCCAGTGCGAGATCACCTTCAAAATGGGCACCGGCCGCCGTTTCGCGGATATTGCCGGCACCCAGCGTGTGTAGCTCCGCGGCGAGTAATGGCGCGATCCCTTTAGGTGTCGATGCGAACAGATTCAACATACGATGGTTCGGTTTGAAGTCATAAATTTGGTCGACAATGTTATCATGCCGCAGTCATATTCATTTCCGGTCTTTCCCGATGCAATCAATGTTTTTCGAGAATCAGGATATGCAGCCGCCACTACTCGATCTGTTCCATGCACATGCAGGTATAGTCTGCATGGTCGGAGCGGGCGGCAAAAAAACCACCATGTTCCGATTGGCGGCTGAACATCAGGGCCGGGTCGGTATAACAGCCACCGCCCATATCGAACATTTTCCGGCGTCATTGCCGGCACAAAAACTGGTAATGGAACAAGCCGATCTGCGTGACGAAGTGGCGGCGGCGACCGCACGTGTCGTGGCATTTGCAACGCCGTCTGGACGCACCGGCCGCCATGCCGGCATTGAGACCACTGCCGTGGCAGATTTCAAAACGGCCGGGCGCTTTGATTTGGTATTGATCAAGGCCGATGGTGCGCGCGGCCGTTTGATCAAGGCACCGGCAGAGCATGAACCGGTATTGCCAGCAGCTGTTGATACGGTTATTCCGGTGGTGTCAGCGAAAGTGATCGGACGCAAGCTAACGCAACGGCTGGCGCATCGTCCCGAGCAAATAGGTGCGGTGACCGGACTGCAATTGAATGATGTGATTGAGCCTGTGCATGTCGCCCGGTTGCTGGCTGATCCGGCGGGCAGTCTGAAACATGCTGGTACAGCGCAGGTCGTGCCGTTGATCAACATGGTCGACAATGCCGAGCGCTATGAGCTTGCACATGCCGCCGCTATCGAGGCCCTGCAACTGACAGACCGGTTTGATTACGTTGTGCTGGCCAGCATGCGTGCAGCCGAACCGATTGTTGAAGTGGTACGGCGTTAGGCTTTGTTGCAGGGATTCCGGATTGCCACGTCGCGCTAACGCACTCCTCGCAATGACGCAGTTAATGCCGAACGCTTATTAATTGCCACGTCGCGGAGCCTGCCCTGAGCGAAGTCGCAGGGCTCCTCGCTTGACAAAAACTGTCATCCCGAGCGAGCGCAGTAAGCTGAGGGAACCCCGCCCATGCCGCGTTTACCTCCTACAGTCATCCTATGCTTGCCTTAACTCGATTGGAGTAGGATATTCCAATTGAGCCAGG
>JBBDSJ010000020.1:0-1828 GCA_040905025.1 Gammaproteobacteria bacterium | reverse complement strand
GGGCATGGATTTCTTTGAAGATGTAGATGAGCCATTGCCGGGCGAGTGATTGAATGCGTCGTAAACGATAACAGCGTTTTTGTCATCCCGAACGAACGCAGTGAGCCGAGGGATCTTGCTGTTTACTGTTAGCAGGATTCCTCCGTTACGTGCCTGACGGCACTTCAGTCGGAATGACAGCCTCTGTTCTGTCAAGAAAGTTTTGCCGACTGCGGCAATTGACTCATGCGCGAGCCTAATGGCGTCATTGCGAGGAGTGCTTTAGCACGACGTGGCAATCTAAAGCAAGATTGCTTCGCGTTGCTCGCAATGACACTTTTTTGTCATGCCGAGCGAACGCAGTGAGTCGAGGAATCTTGCTGTTTACTGTTAGCAAGATTCCTCCGCTACGTGCCTGAGGGCACTGCGGTCGGAATGACAGCTTCTGTTCTGTCAAGAAAGCTTTGCCGACTGCGACAATTGATTCATGCGTATAGCCTAATGTCCGCCATTGCGAGGAGTGCCTTGGCGCGACGTGGCAATCTAAAGCAAGATTGCTTCGCGTTGCTCGCAATGACATTTTTTGTCATCCCGAACGAACGCAGTGAGCCGAGGGATCTTGCTGTTTACTGTTAGCAGGATTGCTCCGTTACGTGCCTGACGGCACTTCGGTCGGAATGACAGCCTTTACTCTGTCAGATCGGACTCCTGCAATTTTTACAAAATCAAACCACATGGATTTTTTATGACCGATCAGGCCTTACCGTTATTTTACAAACAAGTTGCCCCGCTGAATAAAGACAAGCACTCATCATGGCGTATAGAACCACCGACAGGCTATGGTTTCGCGGCAGGAACAAATTCGATTTACATCGCCGCCGTTGAGTTCGCCCGGGCAGCACATGATTATCCCATCGTGTTCGGCAAAGGCGCTGATAACAGTGTTTTTCCGGTGGTCTTGCTGGGCCTTAAAAACAACGAAAACCTGTACGTCAACAAGAAAGGCGAATGGCAGGCTGACTATATCCCGGCCTATGTCCGCCGATATCCGTTCATTCTGGCGACTGCCGAGAAAGATGGCGAAACCAGCTTTACTGTCTGTATTGATGAAGGTTATTCGGGGTTTGCTAAAACGGGCAAAAAAGGCCAGCCACTTTTTGCCGATGATGGCGAGCAGTCCCCGCTTCTGGACAGTTCAATCAGGTTTTTGAAAGAATTCCAGACCCATATACAGCTGACCAGCCTGTTTTGTGCAAACCTGGTAAAGCTGGGATTACTCGAAGAAGTACGTGCAGATATTGCTTTAGGCAGCGGTGAAAAGCATGTTCTGGGCGGATTTTTGTGTGTTAATCGCGAAAAACTGAAGCAGCTATCCAATGAGCAGCTTGGTGAATTATTGCATAGTGATCAGCTGGAGCTCATTTATACGCACCTTCTCTCCATTAATAATCTGGACCGCCTGCTCAAACGCATGGGTGCCGCAACCAAATCACCACCTGCGAGCAAGTTGAATTGATATTGTGATCGGTAAGTTCGCTGTAGGAGCCGGGTTTACCCGGTGAACAATAACCGAACGAATTCGCCTGCTGAAGCAGGCTCCTACAGAGGGAAATGTGGTTTTTTTGGATTCCAGGAACAAAACCCAATATTTGTAGGAGCCTGGCTTGCCAGGCGAATGGTAGCCAAACGAATTCGCCGCCGGACGTAAAAAAAGAATTCGCCCGCTAAAGCGGGCTCCTACAGGAGAAAACCCAACACCTGTAGGAGCCGGGTTTACCCGGTGAACAATAACCGAACGAATTCGCCTGCTGAAGCAGGCTCCTACAGAGGGAAATGTGGTTTTTTTGGA
>JBBDSJ010000019.1:0-11430 GCA_040905025.1 Gammaproteobacteria bacterium | reverse complement strand
ACTGGTTTCGAGAATAGCAAAATCAGTATACGCTGCATAATCAATCGGCTTGCAGTCGAGTTTTAGTACATGCGCCATGGGCGGGCCGTGTTTGAGCCAGGCACGCAATTCCTCAAGCTTTTCCTGTGTGCCAAAGGCCTGTAATTCAACCCGGCCATCGTGCAGATTACGCACCCAGCCGGTCAGACCCAGCCGCCGTGCCTCGGCCTGCGTCGCGGCGCGAAAAGCGACACCCTGCACCCGGCCACTGACCCGGGCATGTAAACCGGCATGTGGTTTCTCTCCAGCCATTCAGCCTCCTGAAATTCAGACGAATTACCTGCTTGTTGCGTAAGTGCATGTTCTCATGAATAATTCACTACACGGTTGCTGATTGCAAGCAACCGGCGGAGGTATCACCGCAAGCCGTTCTGCAGCCACCAGAACGCTTGTCGGACACGATCACCTCTGGCGCTCATGGCCGTTATGGGGGTAACAGTCATGAGCTTCTCCAGGCCGCGATCGAAGCGGCAAATTGCATGGATACAAGTTTTATGAATCCTGACTCCAGCGCACTACCATTGCGCAAAAACGGCGAGATCGAAACCCGGCCACTGCATGTTGAGGAATGGCTGGAAACATTGCCGTATACCGATTTCCAGCAGACGGTTGCAGTGTTGCAGTCGGCACTCGCGGCCACGCACAAACTCGGCATGAAACCGGGGACACGGCTGGAGTTGCTGGAACTCTACCATCGCCCGTATCAGTATTACCTGAATTTGCAAATCAAGGCCGGAGCGCAATTAAGCAGCCGGCAAATGGAAACATTGCAGCAGCAGTTGCAACTGATGAAACAGTTTGCCGCGACGCTGGCGATGACCGCGCGCAAGGCTCTGGATGAATCCGCCAATCGCAAGACAATGTGGGGCCAAAACAAACTGCCACTGAGTCTGGTGCAGCATGCCATCACTTATCTGTCGCATGCGCTGATCTTTACCTATCTTGAATATGCGCGGCCACCGCGTAATGTCTGGAAGCAATTACATTCACTGTATAAATTCAGTGCCGATCTGGGCCAGCACAACCAGCATGTACCATTGCCGGAGGGCGGCAGTGCGACGATTGAGCAGACTTACAGCAAAATCGTGCTGACCCAGACAGTCGATCCCTATCATCTGCCGTTCGGTGCCATTTGGGAGATCTACCAGCAACTGGGCGACTGGGTCGAACAAACTCATATTCAGCCACTGCAGAATACCGGCAGCATCCAGCCGGACAGCCGCTTTGTGCTCGATCTGGCAAGTGACATGGCGCCGTTGCCACTGGCGAAATTCAATACCGACAAGACCAGCCCGGAACATTATCTGCTCGATGCCAGCCGTCTCGCGGCGTTGGCCGGGCGCCATCAAAATGCACTTGAAAATAGCCAGACCAATCCGGAATTGAAACTTTCGTCACACAGCGCGCGGTCATTGCTTGCGCATATGACCCGTGCCTGGGGCACTCCACCGAAACGTTATTTACCGCGTGAGGATATCCAGGGCCTTATTCAAATGACCTATGGTTTAAACCCGACACATTTCCATATCAATGGTGGCAGGGATTTACTGCAACAGGTCAACAAACCGCAACAATCTGTCAGTGCCGATGGCCTTGATGTCGATGGCGAAGATCATCTGCTGCATATCGAAAGCACCAGCAGCAACTATGCAACTGAACAATGGGAAATGGTCAATCAGAGTGCCGGCGGTTTCGCGTTACGCAAAACCAGCAAACCGGCACAAACTGTACGCGTGGGTGAGTTGGTGGGAGTGCGGGTAACAACCGGCACTGAAAAGCACTGGTGTCTTGGCGTCATCCGCTGGCTGATGGCAAATACCGATCAGCCGGGCTACCAGCTCGGCATTCAGATTATTGCGCAAAAAGCCGAACCGGTTGCCGTGCGTGCATTGCAGGGCAGCCAGGCTGATACTCAATATCAACGCGCCTTTCTGCTGAAACAATCAGGTGATCACACGCTGGTCACCGGCCGCGGCCTGTATACCAAAGCACGGTCGCTGGAACTGGCGCGCGGTGAAAAGCGCCATTCGCTGACGTCCGGCCGCTTGCTGGAAACGGCGGCCGGTTTTGAACAATTCAATATAGCCAGCCGTTAAACCGGCAACGTTTTTATTCAACTCCCGCTTGCGATTCAGCCTCCAGCAACGTTTGCAACAGCGGCTTGACCGGCACTGACAACGTTTGCTGCATACCCTCCCGATAGGCAGAAAATACCGGCGCCAGTGCCGCTTCGGCCTGCTGCCGGCCACTGTAACTGGCTGCTTCATCAGGCAACTTGCGTGGCATCAGCCGGTGCAAATCCAGCAATGTCTGCTCGGACAGGTCACGCAGCAACATCCAGTAACCGCTTTCATCTTCGAATACCCACTGCGCGCTACGTAGTTCATCAAGCATCGACAACCAGTGCTGGATGGGTAATTCCGGCCCGGCCTCGGCAAGCTGTTCCAGCGTCAGTCCCCGGCCATCGCGTTGCGCTTGCCAGAGTGCTGCCAGTAGCAGACAGACATCCACCAGATCCCAGTCACGCTGGCTCTCTTCCGCCCGGGTGTGGCGCTGGAATGTTGTCAGTGCGTAGCTCAGCACAGCACCGAACAACACGACTATCCAGGACAGATAAATCCAGATCAGAAATATCGGCAGAATCGCCAGCGTTCCGTAAATGGCTTCATAGGTAGGCACGGTTTTGACAAAATAGGCAAAACCGTATTTGGCAGTTTCAAACAACAGCGCCCCAACCAGGCCGCCGAGCAACGCATAGCGCACCGGAACATGACAGTTCGGCACCAGAATATAGAGCAATGTCAGCGCCACTGTTGATAACATAAACGGCATCACAGACAACAGCTGCTGCTTGAGGCTGCCGAGTCCGACAATATCAACTGCGGAAGCGGTCAACAGGTATGAAGTCGATGCCAGACCAATACCAATCATTATCGGACCAAGCGTTAACAGCAGCCAGTACACCAGAAACCGGAGCACCGGCCGCCGCCGTTCACTCACACGCCAGATCCCGTTGAAGGCATTTTCGATGGTTGCCATCAGCATCAAGGCAATGGCCAGCAGAATCATTAACCCGGTGATAGTCAATTGCGAGGCACGATCGGCAAACTGGCCCAGGTAACCATCAATGGTTTCACCGAATGCCGGCACAAAATTGGTGAAAATAAAATCACTAATCAGTGTCTCGAACTCGGCAAAGCCCGGTAACGCGCCGAGAAAACCAAACATCACTGCAATCAGTGGTACCAGTGACAACAGGGTTGTATACGCAAGTGCGGAAGCTACCTGCAAGGCCTTGCCACTGCTGATGCAAAAACCGAGGTAGCGCAAAAACGCAACTGTCACCGCCGGATCAAATGCAGAGGGCCTGAGTTGTTGTAGTCGTTTATGCATAGCAAATTGGGTAACGCAAACAGATAATTTATTAGGGGAGATCCCGATTACATGCAAATCAGCATGCTTGGATTTTATATTTCTATCTTCTAGTATTGATGCTCTATCACCTTAATCCGGCAAGTTAATGAAACCAACCATATACCACAATCCGCGCTGTTCAAAATCCCGCGCCACCCTGAAGCTGCTGGAAGACCATGGTCATACGCCGGAGGTGATTGAATATCTGAACACGCCGCCCAGTGTGGCCGAGCTCAAACATATACTGAAACTGCTCGACCTGTCACCGCGTGAACTGCTGCGTCGCAACGAATCCGCATACCAGGAAGCCGGTCTTGATGACGACTCGTTAAATAATTC
Source organism: Gammaproteobacteria bacterium (assembly GCA_040905025.1). Lineage (GTDB taxonomy): Bacteria > Pseudomonadota > Gammaproteobacteria > Methylohalomonadales > Methylohalomonadaceae > JBBDSJ01. Next base: position 7,638 of record JBBDSJ010000019.1, on the reverse strand, counting down.
TGCAATTATCAGGATCATGGTCGCGCATCCTGTCTTGATCGAGCGGCCGATTGTCATCTGTGGCGACAAGGCGGTCATCGGCCGGCCACCGGAAAATGTTCTGGCAATCATCTGAACAAAAATAGTGGTTGGAAAATTGCCGCCTCTATCCCGGTATGCTTGCAGTTCCCCGGCTTTCTATCCACTATATTCGAGACAATCATCCTTCCCGAAAGCCGGAATTCAGCATGCCCGAAATACTTGTTCTTTATTACAGCCGTTTTGGTAATACCGCAAAAATGGCGCAGCAGATCGCGCGTGGTGTCGAATCTGTAAATGGCGTCAATGCACGCATAAGAACGGTTCCGGCGGTATCGACAGTATGCGAAGCCAGAGAGGATAGCATCCCGGCGGACGGCCCGCCCTATGCAACGACGCAGGATCTGGCCGCATGCGCCGGGCTCGCGCTCGGCAGTCCGACCCGGTTCGGCAACATGGCCGCAGCGCTGAAGTATTTCCTCGACGGCACCGGTGATCTCTGGGCCTCGGGGGCACTGATCGGCAAACCCGCATGCGTATTCACATCGACAGCAAGTCTGCATGGCGGCCAGGAAACCACCCTTGTCAGCATGGCGTTGCCATTGATTCATCACGGGATGTTACTGCTCGGCCTGCCCTACAGCGAAACAGCGTTACATACCACCAGTAGTGGCGGTACGCCGTATGGTGCCAGCCACACGGCGGGCAGCGATGGCCAGAATCCACTGACCGAAGCCGAAAAGAAGTTGTGCTTTGCGCAGGGCAAGCGGTTGGCAGAATTGGCCCTGAAGCTCGGCAACTGAGATTATTTTTGCTGACCTAGCAGGCTTTTCACAAACGGAATGCTGAGCCGGCGCTGGGCAGCAAGTTGCGCCTGATCCAGCTGATCCAGCAATTGCATGAGTTGTGTGAGATCGCGTACCGCATGGCGCAACAAGTATTCAGCGGTCTCCGGCGGCAATTCAAACCCGCGGGCGGCAGCGCGCCGGACCAGCGCCTGTTGTTTGCCGGCATCATCCAGCGGCTGCAGCCGCAGCACCAGGCCCCAGCCAAGCCGTGACGTCAAATCCGCCAGTGCCAGGCCAAGACCTGCCGGACTGGCACTGGCCGAGAGCAGCAGATTGCAAGCCTGATCACGCGCCTGATTGTAAAAATGGAATAACGCCTGTTCCCACTCCGGCTGCCCGGCGATGGTGTGCACATCATCCAGCGCAACCAGCTCAAATTCTGCCAGCCCCTCCAGTATCTGTGGCCCGTGTGCAGCCAGTTCGGTCAGGGGCAAATAGGCCGTGCGTAATTCTTGCCGGGCAAGCTCATGGCAGGTCGCCTGGAGCAGATGGCTTTTACCGACACCGGTCGCACCCCAGAGATACAGGCAGTCAACAGGTTCACCGGCCAGCCATTGCTGCAGCTGTTGCCAGGCCTCGGCATTCGGTCCCGGCACATACAGGTCAAGATCAACCCGGTCCGGAGCACTCAAATCCAGCGGCAGCTGCCGCGCCTGAGTGGTCATTTATGCACTGACAAGGATTGCAACACCGGCTGAATCTTATGGCCGCAACCGATATTCAAGCTTGTCAGAATTTCCGCCACGTTCGTCCAGTGTCCGGCCCAGGCGGATGGCACTGCGCAAAGCCTCGCGCCCTGAGCGCGCCTCAACCAGAAACGTCACCCGGTCATTCCGGACGCGACTGACTTCGACCCGGCTGACACCGCTCAAACCGGCGAGATACGTCTGGGTGCGGGCATAATCCTGCAGACTGTTAACCGCCTCCACCAGTAATGTGATTTGCTCGGCCCCGCCCGTTGACTGGCCACGCGGCGCGTAGCGTGCGGCCAGTCGCTCCGCCAGTTCATCCATGCCAACGGTCAGGGCGGCCGCGCGATTGTCACCAGAGCTGTCCCAGCGGGCGCTGGAGCCATCGCTGAACTGGGCCAACCAGTTTGCCGTTGCAGTGTCACCGGCCCGAACGCTGACAGCGAGTACAACATCCGCCGGATAACGTGCCGACGCCGTGGCAATCCTGTCGGTCTCACCGGCAACAATAGCGCGCGCTGGCAGACTGGCGGCATCCTGCAAGTCCATCAATGGCAATAGTAAAGGCAAGCCACGGCGTTTGGCCTGCTCCAGCACCGGTGCCAGTAAATCGGTACTCTGCTCCATGCCGGCCACACCTTGTGCCACGCTGTCCGCGTTCGCCAGCCAGACCAGTGTACTCGGGCGTTCCCGGCCCCAGGCAGCCACATTGGCATCACGCAACGCTGCATCCAGCGCATTGGCATCAAAACTCGCCTGCAGCCATAACGTGGTTGCTGTGGCTTCACCAGCTTCCCCTGGCATTTCGCGTTCGCGATAGCGGTATTGCAGCAGATAACGATCCGGCTGTTTAACAAGTTCCGCTAAAGCCGGCCGGCTGGCGGCGGCACTGTCACCGGTCAGCTTGACCAGCACTTCCGTCAGCGCCGATCGCAAGGCCTGACCACGGTTGGCATCGGATTGATCAGCGACCCTGACCTCGGCCTCATACAAACCACTGACCGGCATCGCAACCAGTGCCGCCGGAGCCAGTAACAGGCTGCATACAAGCAGATGTAAAACACTGAAGTGGAATATTGATTTCATGCTGGCAAGCTATGCAAGCTGCCACGACAAGTCAAGCGAGCAACCGTGCTGCGTGCGATAATGGCGGCAAAACCAGCAACCTGATAGCAATCAGCCATGACGTTTTCAGATTGCGCTGCCGTCAGTGCGCCCTTACCATGACGCCCGGATCCCGGACAGAAACTTATGGATGCTTCAAAACCTCTCGATTACGCCGCTGCGGGCGTCAGCATTGACCGCGGCAATGAACTCGTCAAGCGTATAAAACAGCATTGCGCCAAAACCCGGCGGCCCGGCGTCATGGGCAATATCGGTGGTTTCGGTGCGCTGTTTGATATGGCCGCACTGGACTACAAAAATCCGGTGCTGGTCGCCGGCACCGACGGTGTCGGTACCAAAATCAAACTCGCAATTGATAGCGGTCAGCATGAACATATTGGTATTGATCTGGTGGCAATGTGCGCCAATGACCTGATCGTGCAAGGTGCCGAGCCGCTGTTCTTTCTCGATTATTTTGCCTGTAGCAAACTTGAAGTTGCCGTCGCCGAACAGGTGGTGGCCGGTATTGCGCATGGTTGTTCACTCGCCGGCGCCGCACTGATCGGCGGGGAAACCGCCGAGATGCCGGGCATGTATGCCGCCGGTGATTATGATCTGGCCGGTTTTTGTGTCGGCGTGGTGGAAAAAGACGCAATCATCGACGGCAGCACTGTCGCAGCAGGCGACAGGCTGATTGGGCTCGCCTCGAGCGGGCCGCATTCCAATGGCTACTCGCTCATCCGGAAAGTGCTGGAGCGTGAACCACTGGGCCTGGCCATGCTGCTCGATGGCCTGCCACTGGCCGACTGGTTGCTGCGGCCAACGCGGATTTACGTCAAGCCGCTGCTGGCATTGCAAAAGCAAATCAGGATCAAGGCGCTGGCGCATATTACCGGCGGCGGGTTGCTGGAAAATATTCCGCGCGTGTTACCTGACACATTGTGCGCACACATCGACACCAATAGCTGGCAACGCGGCCCGGTGTTTGACTGGCTGCAGGAACGCGGCCAGATAGCAAGCCACGAGATGTTCCGCACCTTCAATTGCGGCATTGGCATGGTGATTTGTGTGGCAGCAGAAGACAGCCCCGTGGCACTCAATCTGCTGCGCGAGGCCGGCGAAACGGTTCAGGAAATTGGTGAAATTTGCGCACGCGGCGATGGCGATAGTGTGGTACTGAAAACCTGATCAGCGCTGTTTTTATACTGCAGCGGTTAAATCCCGGATCGCAGTCAGATTACTTTAATTCATTTAGAAGTGATCTCAAAATGTAAACATCGTCATTGCGCACAGGGAAAGTGCGCAATCCAGCGGCCAGGGAGGGCGGTCCCTGCGGCTGGATACCGGACATTCCCTGTCCGGTATGACGGGCATTGCGATTTAACTTTGATTTTTGAAATAGGTTCTAGTGTTTATCTGCGGTTTTGGTTTCGACCGCCGCCAGAAATCCGCGCAATATATTGAGTTCGTTTTCATCCAGCCCGGCGCGGTTGAACAGGCGCCGCAAGCGTCTTAACAAACGCCGCGGTTTGGCCGGATCAAAAAACTCCACCTGTGTCATACAACGTTCGAAATGTGCGTGCAGCAGCTCCAGTTGCTCATGCGTCGCCAGTGGTGTGCGCGGTTCTTTAACCTCTGCAGCAGATTCAACAAGCTGCAGGGCAGCTACACGCATGGCATAGCTCACCACCTGGACTGCTGACGCCAGATTCAGGGAACTGAAATCCGGATTCGTCGGGATGTTGATCACAGCATTGCAGTAATCGATTTCCTCGTTACTCAGACCGGAACGTTCACGGCCGAACAGCAGCGCAACATCCGCATCAACGGCCGCCGCCAACGCCTGACTGGCGCTTTGTTCCGGACTCAGCACCGGCCAGTCAATACTGCGGCTGCGCGCCGTGGTGCCGAGCACCAGCCCGCAACCGCTAATCGCCTCGCCGAGTGAATCGCAGATCACCGCCTGACTGAGTAAATCATCAGCACCGGCGGCACGCACCGTGGCGTCGGCACCGGGAAACGTGGCTGGCGGCTGAACCAGATACAACCGGGTCAGCCCCATGCATTTCATTGCCCGGGCCGTTGCGCCGATGTTGCCCGGATGCGAGGTTTCTACCAGTACGATGCGCAGGCGCTGCAACAGCGGTAGTTCGGTTTTCATTGCTTGTTTCATTTCTTTATCGGTCATTACTTCACGGGTTGTCATTCAGCCCGTACAATGCGCGGCTTGTCACTCCGGAGTCTGTCATGCAACCAATGCTGAATATCGCCGTCCGTGCCGCGCGCGCGGGGGGTAATGTGATCATGCGTTATCTGGATAAACTCCACGACCTGCCTGTCGACACCAAGGGCCGGAATGATTTTGTCACGGAAGTGGATCGTCAGGCAGAGAACGCCATTATCCTGCAATTACGCCAGACCTTTCCACACCACAGTATTCTGGCAGAGGAAAGCGGTTTGCAGGAAGGCCGTCAAAACGAGTATGTCTGGATCATCGATCCACTCGATGGCACCACAAACTTTATCCACGGTTTTCCGCAGTTTGCCGTGTCCATCGCGCTGCAGCACCGCGGCAAGCTGGAACAGGCAGTGATCTATGATCCGATGCGCCAGGAGCTGTTCAGTGCCAGCCGGGGGGCGGGTGCGCAGCTGGACGGCCGCCGCATCCGGGTCAGCAAACAGACCCGGCTTGATGACGCGCTGATCGGCACGGGCTTCCCGTTTCGCGAATTGCAGCATCTGGATCGTTATCTGGAAACCTTTCGTGCCGTCATCACACGCACCGCCGGTATCCGCCGGCCCGGTGCCGCCGCACTGGATCTGGCCTATGTCGCCGCCGGCCGGCTCGACGGTTTCTGGGAATTCGGTCTGAAGCCCTGGGACATGGCTGCCGGTGCGTTATTAATTCAGGAAGCCGGTGGCATGGTCAGTGACATTGATGGCAGTGAACACTACCTGGATAGCGGCAATATAGTTTGTGGCAACTCCAGAATAATCGAGGAGTTGCTCGAACTGGTCGCGGCCTGATAAAACCGGGTAATGTGACAGGCTAATTCTGATAATCTGTCACTGCATAATACTGTTCATCAAACCCTCTGACTGCAATTTGCAGGAGCCCGGCCTCCGGCATTGGTGTAGTCCGGAATTACCGCAAAGCTCTGAACTAGAGGACTCGCAAACCGTAGTGCGATGGCCAACAGCGGGCCACCAGTACTGCCCTGTAAACCCGGATGCCAAACAATCTCATCAATATCCAGTTATCAAACAGGCTTCGCCTGGCCATATATATTGCGGCAGTACTGCTGCTTGTTTACGGCATTTATGCATCATTAAGTTCGCGTCCGGATTTATTAACCAGCACCAGAATAATGCCCATACTGCTGGTGTTGTTTATCGGTATACCGCTGACGATACTTGTAAATTCGTTTCGATATTATTTCAGCGCTCAACTGATATGTATAAAGATACCATTCAAGCGTGCAGTTGAAGTCACTACGCTCAGCACGGCGGCCAACATGTTGCCCCTGCCCGGAGGGACTGTTGTCAGATTCGCCGCGTTAAGTGCTGATGCCAAAAGTATTGGTCTCGGAACAACAGCCACGCTGTTGAGCACACTGGTATGGGCATCGGTCGCAATCATTTACGCCGGCGTTGCAATTGCGATGCTGAACCATGCCGGTGCATTGCCGGTATTCGTAACGGGTATGTCTGGCCTGATTGCAGCAATCTATCTGTTGTACATGCTCAGGCATGGCCGGGCCGGCAAGGCCGGATTTTTTTACATCATCGTAACGGAAGTATTCTCCTGCACAGTTGAGGCATTGAGATTCATGCTGTGTGTCATGGCATTCAGTCAGTTGGCAAGTTTTCAGCAATCAGCTGTATTTGTTCTTGCCGGGCTGGCCGGTTCTGCAGTCAGCATAGTGCCGGCAGGTCTTGGTATCAGGGAGGCTGTCTCGGCCTTGCTGGGGCCTGTCGTCAATATTGATCCGGAAATCTGTTTCATGGCAGCCCTGTTGAACAGGATTATTGGCCTGGCCGGTATAACACCGGTAGCCATGGCTTTCGCCTGGAACAGTCATCGTTCAGCCAATGCAGACAGATAAAAAAACCCGGGTTCTGTACGCATCCAGAGCATTTGAATCAGCGCCGAATGAAGGCGGCTTTGTCGTCTTGCGCGATCTTGCAACCGGTGTAATCCGGCATGATATTGATGCAGGTTTTTTTTCAGTAACCGCGGCCCCGCATGACAAGCCCGAAAAGATAAGGGCATTTGCCCGAACATGCTGGTCACGAAGCAATGCTGTCAGGTTTGCCTGGAGCCTGGTCAAACATCAGGGAAATTATAATATCGTCCACATGGCACATATGCCGACACTGGCAAATGCCGGCATGATGCGATTTATAGCCGGCAGGGGCAGGGCTCGCGGTATAAGGTATGTTCAGACCATAACCGCGCTCCCGGCGCATGGCGACGGCCATGACATATCCGGACTGTTATGGGGCGACCACATTACCTGTCTCAATGAGAGAATATACAACATCCTCAGGGCAGTGCGGCACGACGTCACACTGCAGCCAGCCATACCGTCTCCTGCAAGGCTCGCAGCCAGCCTGCAGAATCATCAGCCCCTGGCGCGGAACAGCAACCGCAAAATTGTGTTGTTCCCGTTTCATTTCATGCATTTGCCGGAAGGCTTCCGCATAGCCGAAGTGACAGCAGGACTGCTACAGAGCAATCCTGATATAGACATCATAATTGCATTCAGACTTACTGAAGAAAGCAGGGCCATCCAGTTAAGGAATTCCCTGCCGTCCGATCTCAGAAAGCGGGTGATGGTTGTAAATGCACAGGAAAATATTCTGGATTACCTGAGGATTTCGGACCTGATGTTATATCCTCTCGGCAATTCAATCAGGAAGTTTAATCCACCGCTTATAGTGCTTGAAGCGGCAGCACTCAATTGCAGAATGATTAT
>JBBDSJ010000018.1:0-11434 GCA_040905025.1 Gammaproteobacteria bacterium | reverse complement strand
GCCAAAGGCGCTGCTTTGGCAAAACATCCGTTCTCTCGGAAAACTGCTGAATCAGCTTGATTGAACGAGTGATACGCAGTCCAGCCTGAAATCCTCTGTGTCGTCCGGCTGTCACAAACAGATCACCAAATCGTCACTTGGCTGCCATCGCGATTTCATATTCGGGCCGTAGGTTATTGCACATCGCAATAAAGCCAAACCTGATTATAGGGAATCGCAATGAATCAAACTTCCTCCACTGCCGAAGAAATCCTGCGGCTCGACAGTATCAGCGTGACCTATCCAAACGGTACCGTCGCCCTGCAAAAAACTTCGCTCAGCCTGAAACAGAGTGAATTCACCGTGTTGCTGGGGCTGTCCGGCGCCGGCAAATCGAGTCTGCTGCGTACGATGAATCTGCTGGTGGTGCCATCGACCGGGAAGGTTCACAGCGCCGGGATCGGCGCCATCACCGGTAAGCGATTAATGCGTGCCCACCGCCGCCACACCGCCATGATTTTCCAGCAACACCAACTGCTGTCGCGCAAGAGCGCCTTGATTAATGTTCTGACCGGGCGGCTGAGCGAGTATCCGGCCTGGCGCACGGTCATGCCGCTGCCGCACGCCGATGTGCAAATTGCCTATGAATGCTTGCAACGCGTCGGCCTCGGTGAAAAAGCCTTTACCCGGGTCGACAATCTCAGCGGCGGGCAGATGCAACGCGTCGGTATCGCCCGGGCGCTGGCGCAGCAGCCGCGACTCATTCTGGCCGATGAACCGGTCGCCAGTCTTGACCCGACCACGTCGGTTCAGGTGCTTGCCCAGCTCGATCGCATCAGCCGCGAGGACGGTATTGCCACCATCGTCAGTCTGCACCAACTGGAACTGGCACGCCGGTTTGCCCAACGCATCATTGGTCTGGCCGATGGCCGGGTCGTATTTGACGGGCCGCCGGCAGATCTGGATCAGTCCACGCTCGATCAGATCTATGGCAACACCAATGTTCAGAGTCACACAACTGCCGGCGCACAAGTCGACACCAGCGACCTTGATTCGGCTGAAGTACCCATCCAGGCCGCCATATGAGCTTTTCCCATAAACCCCAATGTATTACTTCAGGAGACACCCCATGTTAAAACCCATCCATACCCTGCTGGCAGCTTTAATGCTGGTCATCGCTCTGCCAGCGCATGCCGATAACCGTGATCCCGATGTCCTCAAGGTTGCACTGTTGCCGGATGAAAACGCTTCCAAACTGATTCAACGCAATGAACCGTTGAAGAAGTATCTGGAAGAAAAGCTCGGCAAGGAAGTTGAATTGGTCGTGACCACCGACTATTCGTCCATGATCGAGGCCATGCGTTTTGGCCGTATCGACATCGCCTATTTCGGACCGCTGTCCTATGTACTGGCGAAAAGCAAAGCCGAGATCGAACCCTTCGCTGGCTTGGTCACTGACGGTCGACCGACTTACCGCAGCATCATCATCGGCAACAAGGAAAGGGGAATCGAAACCTATGACGATCTTAAAGGCAAGGACGTCGCCTTCGGTGACCAGGCATCGACGTCCAGCCATCTGATGCCACGACACAAGCTAATAAAGGAAGGTCTGGATGCCAAGGCCGATTACAAACCACATTACACCGGTACGCATGACGCCGTTGTCATGGCTGTGCAAAACGGCAATGCCGACGGCGGTGGTCTCGGCGAACACATCTGGAAATACATGCTCGAGGATGGCCGCACGGATATCAGCAAAATCAACATACTCGGTTATTCGGACTACTACCCGCAATTTCCCTGGACCATGCAGTCGGACCTGAAACCGGCACTGAAAGAAAACATTCGCGGCGCGTTCCTGTCGATCACGGATCCGACCATCCTGGAGAATTTCAATGCTGAAGGTTTTACGGCAATGGCCGATGCCGACTACGACATAATTCGTGAGATGGCCGACATCCTCGGCGTGGATTTGGCACTAAACTGATAACCCTGCAGCCGGTTAGCCGTTATCTGACGGGACCGGCTGTTTTATTTTATGGAGTATTCACTAATGTCGACCCCTGCAGAATCTTTGGACACCAACCGCATGGTTGATGTCGTCAAACGTTACCAGCATGACTCAAGACGTGCACTGCTGCAGTTGCTGATTGTATCCGGCATTGTTGTGTTTGCATGGTATTACGCCGAACTGCTGAATCCCAAAACATTTATTAATGGTATACCGGCGATCGCGCAATTATTTAGCGAAGCCATCCCGCCGGATTTCGGCCGCTGGCAGAAGTGGATCATGCCACTGGTCGATACATTGATGATGAGCATTGCCGGTACTGCACTGGCGGTCATATTTTCATTGCCTTTGGGTTTTCTTGCAGCAAAAAATACCAGCCCGAATAAAGTTGTCTTTCAATTCACACGGCTGTTGCTAAATGGTCTGCGTGCTGTACCGGAATTGATCATGGGCATTTTGTTCGTGGCTGCCGTCGGCTTTGGTATTTTGCCGGGCGTATTGGCATTGGGGCTGCACTCTATCGGCATGGTCGGCAAGTTCTTTGCTGAAACCATTGAGCATGTTGACGAACAACCGGTAGAAGCCACCCGCGCTGCCGGCGCCAGTGGCTTTCAGGTGCTCTATCACGGCATTCTGCCGCAAGTCTTGTCACAGTTTGCTGATGTGTCGATCTATCGCTGGGAATACAACTTCCGTGCCTCGACCGTTATGGGCATGGTCGGTGCCGGCGGCATCGGCTTTGAACTGATGTCGTCACTGCGGATCATGGACTACCAGCAAGTGTGCGCCATTTTACTGGTGATTCTGTTCATGGTGACACTGGTAGACAGTTTGAGCGGCTATCTGCGTGAGCGTTTCAAGTGAGAAAATTATACAAACAGATTTCTCCGCTACGTGCTTCGCACTCCGGTCGGAATGACAATAATGGTGTCATGTCGACCGAGGTGCGTCAGCACCGAGCGGAGAAATCTTGTTGCCAGATTTTTTGATATTGACTGATAAACCATAACAACATGGATAAATATGAACAGACGACCCAAGGTGCTGATCACGTACAAGGTACATCAGCAAACGCTCGACTTTCTTGAAACGCATTATGAAGTCATCGCCAATCCGTCACGTGAACCATGGCCTGCTACGGTACTGAATGAATACCTGACTGATGTTGATGCGATGATGGCATTCATGCCGGACAGCGTGGATGAAAATTTTTTCCAGCAGGCGCCGAACCTGAAAGTGATCGGTTGTGCCCTGAAAGGACCGGACAATTTTGATATTGAGGCCTGCACCCGGCATGGTGTCTGGATCACGATCGTGCCGGACATGCTCACGGTACCCACTGCGGAACTGACCATCGGCCTGATGCTGGCACTGGACCGGCATATTCTGGCCGGTGACACGCGTGTATGTGGTAATTATTTTCATGGCTGGCGACCGATCTTTTATGGCAAGGGGCTCGCCGGCACGACCGTCGGCCTGTATGGCATGGGCGCCATAGGCCAGGCATTAACGAAACGCCTGCAAGCCTTCGGCTGCAAACTGATTTATCACGACCAACTGCCACTGCCGTCTGCTGACGCGGCGCGTCTCGGTCTGCAGCATGTTGAACTCGGCGACTTGCAACAGCAAAGTGATTATCTGGTGTTGTGTCTGCCATTGACCGCGCGCACACTGCATTGCGTGGATCATGCTTTCCTGAACAGGATGAAGTCGGGTGCCTTACTGATCAATCCATGCCGTGGTTCAGTCGTGGATGAAACCGCGGTGGCACATGCACTTGATAAACATCTCGGTGGTTATGCGGCTGATGTTTTTGAAATGGAAGACTGGGCCCGGCCGGATCGACCGCACAACATTCCTGCCGATTTACTCAAACAGCATGATCGCACGTTGTTTACCCCGCACCTGGGTTCAGCCGTAGCGACAGCAAGACTTGCCATTGAGATGCAGGCGGCACGAAATATTCATGCCGTGCTGTCCGGTGAAATACCCGACAATCCGTTGAACTGGGTAGCATCGACAACGGCTATGACGACCAAAGCCGCAGGTTCTCATGCTTAACCTAATCCATCTGCGTACGCTGGTCACCGTGCTTGAGCAAGGCAGCTTTGTCGATGCCGCACGGCAACTGGGACTGGCACAGCCGACCGTGTCGCAGCATATTCGCAAGCTCGAACAACAACTCGGGATCCAGCTCATCAATCGTCATCAAAGCGACCAGCTGGCGACTGCTGCTGCCATGAAGATTGTGGATCTCGCCCGGCAATTGCAGTCTTTGCATGACCGCGTTGTGCAACAGGCCAGACACGAGCAATTGACTGTCGCCGCGAGTTCAAACATTGGCATTTATTATCTGCAACCTTTGTTGCAACAATTTCGCCGGGATCACGCCGACACCAATATTGTTGTCAACATTGAGCCGAATCCGGTCGTCAAACAGCGCCTTGATAATGGCCTTGCTGATCTGGCGCTGATGGAATGGTGGGATCAAACACCGGGATACCAGTACTGCGCCTGGCGACAGGAGGAGTTGGTGGTCATCGTGCCACCGGATCATCTCTGGGCCACACGACGCCGGATTCAGCCTCGTGATCTGGCCGGGATACCGTTGCTGGCCGGCGAACCGGGCACTGGCACCGGGCGGTTGTTACGCGAGTATCTGGCCGGCGCAAGGATTGAACCTTGCATTGGCATGACACTCGGCAGTACCGAGGCTGTCAAGCAAGCCGTGATGAACGGGCTGGGAATATCGTTGGTTCTGGCTGGCACTGTGATTGAAGCGGTGGCCGCTAAACGCCTGTGCGCGATACCATTGGCCTATGGCGGTTTACAAAAATCTTTTCATGCTGTCTGGCCCGAACGCAATGAACGTCTGTCTGTGCATCAGGCATTTCGTACACTCTTGCAACCCGAAGCAGCGGGAGCTACGGCCAATTGAATGACAACAAACCACACTGGGAACACGTTTACGCAACCCGGCAGGTCACTGAAGTCAGCTGGTATCAGACCGTGGCGGAACCTTCGCTGTCGTGGATTGCGGCAACCGGCATACTGGCCGATGCAGCGATTATTGATATCGGCGGTGGGACATCAAACTTGAGCAAAAGCCTGCTTGATGCCGGCTATACGAACCTGACCGTGCTGGATATATCGGCAACAGCACTTAATACCGCCCGGCAGCAAATGGGCGCGGATGCCGGCCATATCGCCTGGCTGGAAGCCGACATCAGCACGCCGGTTGATTTTCCGCAGCATTATACGGTTTGGCATGACCGCGCCGTGTTGCATTTTTTAACGACGGCAAAAGAGCGAACTCACTACCTGGATAATATGCGACGCGCGCTCAAACCCGGCGGCCATCTGATACTCGCCACCTTCGCAGAAAACGGACCGGCACAATGCAGTGGTTTGCCGGTACAACGCTATTCTGCGGCTACGTTAACCGACATGTTAGGCGGAGATTTCATGCTCCAGCGTCAGCAGGATGTTTTGCACTTGACTCCCGTGGGCCACCCGCAAGCATTTGTTTATCTGCACTTTCAACGTGTTTAAACAGCAGTTCAATACCCGGCTGCAAGGGGCGACGAACACGGACAGTGTCATGCCGACACAGGTCAGCCTTACTACATCAGTCATACCGGCGAACAAGGGATGCAGGCCAGTATCATCCCATCCGTCATACCGGCGAAGGCCGGTATCCAGTCATGTAAAGACCTGCAGAATAGTTTAACTGGGCCCCGGCCTGCGCCGGGGCGACGCATCTCAAGCCCGTCATATCAGCGCCCGGACTGCGGCCGGGGCAACGAATCGCTTGTCCGTCCTATACTTGCAGTAACTTACGGTCATTTCGACCGGAGTGCGAAGCACGTAGCGGAGAAATCTAACTACTAAAAGCAAGATCCCTCCACTCGCTGCGCCCGGTCGGGATGACATCCCATTTTGTCATTTCGACCGAGGTGCGCCTGCACCGAGTGGAGAAATCTTTTCAATTTCTTTCCATGCAAGTATAATTTTAATTATATGTGGATCGGAGGAAAGCGGCATGGGTCAGGTCACTATTTACGTCGATGACGACACAGAGCAACGCCTGAAATCAGCAGCGGCGGCGGCAAAAATGCCGGTAAGCCGTTGGGTGGCTACGCTGGTAAAGGAAAAAACACTGACACAATGGCCAGATACTGTGCGGGAGTTGCCGGGTACCTGGGATGATTTCCCGCGCGCAGAGGAATTGCGCCAGCAGACCGGGGCGGATATACCCCGCGAACCATACTGATTTTTATATTGGCTAATGTTCGCACTGGATACCAATACCCTCATCTATTTCTTCAAGGATGCAGGCCGGGTAGCAGAACGTTTGCTGAATGCCGCTCCTGCAGAAATTGCAATACCGGCAATTTCTGTTTATGAAATTGAAACCGGCATAGCCAAATCCAGAAAGCCGGCGAAACAGCGACAACAATTTGATCAACTTCTCGAAGTCGTAACCGTCCTGCCATTTAATCAGGCTGCCGCGAAACAATCTGCAAGGATCCGATCTTTACTGGAGCGTGCAGGTCAACCTATCGGCCCAATGGATACACTTATCGCCGGTACAGTGCTGGCGCATAATGCCACACTGGTGACTCGCAATCTGCGCGAGTTCAAGCGGGTTCCAAAGTTATCAGTCATAGACTGGTACGACTAACCACCCTGACGACCGGATCAGGCCCGAAAGGACGGGGTGATTTGAAACGCCTTGAATCAGTTGCCTGACACAGGCTTTTGCATCACTTCAATATTGTTGCCGGATGGGTCCTTGATATAGACCGATGCCGTGCCGTCGCGATGGGTTTTCAGTTCACCAAAGCCTGCGGCATCCGGCCGTTCAAACGCGATATGGGGCGGGTGCTGGCCGGGGATCACGAACGCGAGTTGCAGGTTGTCGAAATTGAGTAATGCCCAGGTATCATCCTGATACGCCACCTCGCAGGCAAAGTGCTGCTGATACCAGTTTACAGTGGCCTTAAGGTCGTTGACCTGAATGGCAACGTGGTGAAGTTTGTCCATAGCGATGAATTGACCTTTGATGAGTTACGGCAGCAATTTGACACTATCACTACCTCAGTGGTTCAGGCCGCCATGGATCGGACTTTTCGGAGCGTACCTGCCGTTGCCTGACGCGCTTCTTCCAGATCATAATCAGCCTGTAATCCCATCGAGAATTGCTCGGATGTGATAACTGCTGATACTTAAAGTCGGTTGCTAACTTCTAACAAAAGCAATCAAGGGCCGATAGTTCTGGTGATCAGCTTTACGCAATGCGCTGATGTAATCCGCTCTAATCTGCAGTGGCACGGCATCCCGACGACTGCCCCAGGTAAATGGTTCGCAACCATTACTCATCAACAGCAGATCCGTAATCAGGCGACTGAAACGGCCATTACCATTAGGAAATGGGTGAATCCAAACTAACCGATGGTGGAACCGCACGGCACTCTCGTCAATGCTGTATGTGCCGTTCTCGACCCAGAAGCGGGCATCAGCAAGCAGCACTTCGAGTGATTCCGCGATCTGGCTGGGGTCGACACCGATATTACGTTCCGTTGTTCGAAAGCAACCTGCCCAGCCCCACACCTGGCCGAACATGCGTCTGTGCAGATCACACAGGAAATGACGTTCGAGCACATCTCGGCGACGGCGATACGCCCAGCTTTCAGCACTTATAATGTTGATCTGCTCAGCATCGTTCAGGGCTGCGCGATCCGTAATATAGGAGGGAATCAATTCCTCGCGCTCTTCAGGAGTAAGTGGAGTTTCGCCAGCTTCTGGCTTGTCGAGCAGGGAGATCACATTGCGTCTTCCCACAGAGTGCTCCCGGGCTTCCGGTGAATTTCCTGGATCAAGCGCTCAAGGTGATCGGCTTCATTGTCGGCATTAACAGCCTGGTTCTCCAGCTGCATCGAGTGGCGGGTGCGGACGAGTCGCTGCCTGGCCAGATCACGCACGCGATCTTCCACTTGATCTTTGAGCTTCTTGCGCGGTACCAGCGCATAGACAAGCTCGCAATTCAGGGCCGCGGCGGCTCGTTCCAGAGATTCAAGCGAGATGGTGCGCTGTTTTTCGGAGCGTTCCAGGCTGTGCACGCTTGGCTGCTTAATGTTCAACCGGGCCGCCAACTGGTAAGTGGTCATGCCCAAGGCCTCGCGAATCGCGCGGATCCAGCCCTTTGGCGGACGCTGCCGATTCAGGCCTGCCCAAGGGGCAAGCTGGTCATCGAGATGTTTGCGAGCACTGTTGCGTTGTTCAGGAGTCATAACAATAGCCTATAATCTATTAATAAAGATATAATAATAGCTTATATTCTATTAATTACAAATAGAATAATAGGCTATAGACTATTAATATGATCATGGAGGGTCACATGGAATTCTAATGGCCGTATCGGTATTAGCCCCTTGATGGCATTAAGGCTAGCCGAGGCAACGGACACTACAGCCAAAAACTGGATCAACATGCAGGCTTATTACGATCTCTGCCAGGCCCGGAAAAAATACAAGCAACTCAAAGTAGCCAATCTGGCTGCTTGAATAATCCAATAGTCGTAAAATCAGGCCGCCAAGGATCGGACTTTACGGAGCGTACCAGCCGCCGCCTGGCGCGCTTCTTCCAGATCGTAATCAGCCTGTAACCCCATCCAGAATTGCTCGGATGTGTTCAGGGCGCGCGCAAGCCGCAGTGCCGTATCGGCGCTAATCGCACGCTTGTGTAGGACAATTTCATTAATCCGTCGTGGCGATACGTCAATCGCCCGGGCTAATGCGTTCTGGCTAATCTGCATGGGCTTGAGGAATTCCTCAAGCAGGATTTCACCGGGATGGATATTGGGTAATTTGTTTTTCATAACGTTCTTGCTCTAGTGGTAATCAGTACGTTCTTGCTCTAGTGGTAATCAGTGATCTCAACTTCATCGACATTGCCATCTAACCAGACAAAACAAATACGCCATTGATCATTGATACGAATACTGTACTGCCCCTTGCGCTTACCTTTTAAAGCTTCAAGCCTGTTAGCCGGAGGTGCTTTTAAGTCAGTCAGACTTCTGGCGTTGTTCAGCATTCGTAACTTACGCCGGGCAACGATTTGAATTTCCGGAGGCAGATTTTTTGACTTGTCGCCGTACCAGATACGCGCGGCTTCCTTGTCTTTAAATCCTGTAATCACAACGTGATTATAACGCTATACGTTATATAGCGTCAAACGTTATACCTATCAAGATGGGAATTTCCGGAGATATCTGGGCGCCAAAACCAAAAACAGCCCGTTAGGGGCTGTTTTGTTTAGAAATGGCGTCCCCAAGGGGATTCGAACCCCTGTTGTCGCCGTGAAAGGGCGATGTCCTAGGCCTCTAGACGATGGGGACGAGGCAAGCGGTTGCAAATGTCCAGTGGACATTTGCGCTTGCTGAGTCGCCATGCCATGGACGGCATGGCCGGAACGCGGCGCCATGGATGGATTGGCTACACAGAACTCAACAAGCTGATACTTACAACGTCAAATGGTGGAGCCAGGCGGGATCGAACCGCCGACCTCTTGCATGCCATGCAAGCGCTCTCCCAGCTGAGCTATGGCCCCGAAAACTGCTTTTTGTCATTGCGAGGGAGGCTGGCCGACCGCGGCAATCCGGAATTATTCAGATTGCATTGTTGCATTCGCAATGACATTCAAACTTCGTTAAAGCTACCACATTATCGGCGGCTGTTCGCGACTGAACCAGCGCCAAAAAGAAGCGGGAATTTACGCTAGCCCCTCGCGACTGTCAAGCAAGACAAAAGGCTGTCAGGTTAACCCTGTTGCTCAATGTAATTGATTGCGCGGGTAATTCTTGCCAGCGTCCGGTCCCGGCCCATCAATTCGAGCGTGGCATCAATCGACGGCGACACGGCATCGCCGCACAGCGCCACCCGCAATGGCTGGGCGATCTTGCCGAGTTTCAGATCCAGCGCCGTGCCGGTCTGTTTAATCACGTCATGCAACGGTTCAGCCCGCCAGTCATCGACTGCCGCCAGCGCCGCCTGCAAGTGCTGCAAGACTGGCAATGCCTCCAAGGTCAGGTGTTTGTCCGCGGCCTTGGGTTCATAGGCATCGAAGTCCTGATAAAACACGGCACTGATCGCGGCCATTTGTTTCAGGGTCTCGGCGCGGTCGCGCTGGACTTCGATCAGCCTGGGCAAGGCCGGGCCGGTGGCCGGGTCGATAGACAATGCCTGCAACTGTTCCTGCAGTAATGGCGCCAGCGACTCAGCCGGCAGCGTTTTCAGGTAATGCTGGTTCAGCCAGTTGAGCTTTTCCACGTCAAAGCGGGCGGCCGATTTATTCACATCCTTGATGTCAAAGCCGTGGATCATCTCCTCGCGGCTGAAGATCTCCTGATCGCCATGCGCCCAGCCGAGCCGCACAAGATAATTAAGTAAGGCGTCCGGCACATAGCCCTGCTCGCGGTATTCGAGCACGTTGGTCGCGCCATGGCGCTTGGACAGGCGTTTGCCGTCCGGCCCCAGGATCAGCGGCACATGGGCAAACCGTGGCGGCGTGTAGCCGAGTGCCTGCATGATGTTGACCTGGCGCGGGGTGTTGTTCAGATGATCGTCACCGCGGATGACATCGGTGATCCCCATGTCGATGTCGTCGACGACCACGGTCAGGTTATAGGTCGGCGTGCCGTCGGAACGGGCGATGATCAAGTCATCGAGCTCGCTGTTGTTATAAGTCACCCGGCCCTGGATGCGATCCTCAATCACCACCTGCCCGTCCAGTGGATTCTTGAAGCGTATAACCGGTTTTATACCCGCCGGCGGTGTCGCAGTACTGTCACGCCAGCGGCCGTCGTAGCGCGGTTTCTCGCCACGTGCCATGGCCTGCTCACGCATTTGTTCGAGTTCTTCCTTGCTGCAGTAACAACGATAGGCCTTGCCTTCGGTCAGTAGCTGGTCGATGACCCCGGCATAGCGGTCAAAACGCTGTGTCTGGTAGTACGGCCCCTCGTCGTAATCGAGCCCGAGCCAGTCCATGCCTGCGAGGATGGCGTCAATCGCGGCCTGGGTAGAGCGCTCGCGATCGGTATCTTCAATGCGCAGCACGAACGTGCCGCCGAGCCGGCGCGCCAGCAGCCAGGAAAACAGCGCGGTACGGACACCGCCAATATGGAGATAGCCGGTCGGGCTGGGAGCAAAACGGGTTTTGATGGTCATTTATTTGATGTCTTTAACTGATTAACCAGAAGCGGCCTCAAATTTTATCCCCCCCCCCCTCGCGGGAGGGGGGTTAGGGGGAGGCAGAAAAAATACACCCCCACCCTGACCCTCCCCCTGTAAGGGGGAGGGAAATTATTTTTGACCACTATCTAATCTAATTTCCGGCCTATCTAATTTCCGGCCTATCTAATTTCCGGCCTATCTAATTTCCGGC
>JBBDSJ010000017.1:9055-11570 GCA_040905025.1 Gammaproteobacteria bacterium | reverse complement strand
TATATCTTCACGTAAACGTTCTTGGGCCTTAAGTACTCTACGAATATCAGCCTCGTTTGTGGAGCCGCCGCTGGCACTAATGTTCGCAGCAGCATCATTCGCAGTAGCGATAAGCCCTCTTGTATTGAGTTTAATGTTCAACTTACATTGATTCGCGGCAGCTTTAGTTGCTTTTTCTTTCAGCCATTTAAACATTGGTTATCTCTATTGATACCTAACGGCTTGGCTAAGACGCGCGCGCTTTTTGCGCGTCGTGCTTGGGCCGTTTGTTAGGGCTCTTAGGTTTCATTAGTATTCGCTCTCATCTTTGAAACAATGGTTCTAAATTCGTTATTTAACCTATCCATTTCATCTTTCGATTGCGTAAACTTGTCTATAGCAGCTTTCGTCTCATTCGAAGCAATGGAAGATATGTCATATGATTCAAATGCCTTCCAAGCCTGATACGAAAGGTTAGCAGATTCATCATCGACAAAGTTTGCCAGTAGAATATAGCAAGCCTGTAGAGCATTAATTGTATTTTCGTCTAATTCTCGTGAAATATGCAGAAAAAATAAATGTGTAATAAAGGCCTTCCTTATTTCTTCTTTAGACTTAGGCAACGAAGATAATGGCTGTAATAATGCATCATGGGAAGGATGTTCTAATACTTTTCCGTATCTTGCAATTAGCTTCTCAGCTTTTTCTGCGGCAGATTTGAGCTTGCGGTATTCTTCCTTTATATCTCTATCTGATTTTTTTTGAGCATCCTTCTTTTTCGAAAACCAAGACATGATCTAATCCTTAACACTCGCATTTAGTGTCTGCACTAGCGAATGGTTGCAATGCATGTTTACCTCTCTTGTAGTACACGATCTACTCTCATATTTTGTAACCGACGTTCCAGTTTCATTGCCAGTGCAGCGAATGATTCGACTGTGATAAATTCTGGATAGATTGAGTAACGCCGGCTCTTAATGACTCGTGTATCCCAGCTGACAGAAGTTGGGTAGTTGTTCCATTCTGCATGAGCGATTGCTTTATTTCGAACCTCCAACAGACGGTCGTGAAGTACGCGTTCTTCCTTTGTGTATTCGTCCAATACTTCGCTAGAAACACATTTATTTGCCTTTGCCTGTGGATCGACTTCATTCTTTGAGAATGGTCTGGCGTAAAGGGTAATGGCAGTCATCACAAGTGCTTCGTACTCATCGCTCGTGGGATCAATGCCGCCTGCTTTCTTCAGAAATCTAAGAGCCTGTTCTATATCTCCTCTAGCGATAGTAAGTCGGTTTAACTCAATGTCAAAGGTCATTGACTGTTTCTCCAAGAGCCCTAACTACAATTAGGCACCCTAAAAGCCGGTTTGACTATTGGCTTTTGGGGTGTATAACATGACAGGGTGTAATAAATACAATGGCTTGGCGCGAAATAAGGGCGCCTAAACGGAAAAGCAAACATCGCAGGGAGGCGCTGATGACATCTCCGAAATTGCTCGATCAAGTTCGTGACGCAATCCGTTTGCGGCACTACAGCATACGTACCGAGCAGTCCTATACACAGTGGATAAAGCGGTATATCTTTTTCCATGATAAACGACACCCTGACGATATGGGGGAGGCCGAAATTTCGGCTTTCCTGACCTGGTTAGCCACTGAGAAGCATGTATCAGCTTCTACTCAAAATCAAGCATTGTCTGCTCTGCTGTTCCTCTATAAAGAAGTATTGGGCGTAAAGCTTGACTGGCTGGATGATGTGGTTCGCGCGAAACGGCCCCGGCGCTTACCGGTTGTGTTGACTAAAAATGAAATCAATAAACTATTGCCACTGATTGCAGGAACTAATGGCTTGATAGCGCGACTGATGTACGGCACCGGCATGCGCTTGATGGAAGCTGTCCGGCTCAGGGTCAAGGATCTGGATTTTGATCGTTATCAGATACTTGTCAGGGAAGGCAAGGGTGACAAGGATCGGATCGCGGTGTTGCCGAATAGCCTGACTGCTGATTTACAGACGCAGTTACTCCGTGTCAAGCAACTGCATCAGGCGGACAGGGAGGCCGGTTTCGGTCGGGTTTATCTGCCTTTTGCGCTGGCCCGTAAATACCCGAATGCGAACCGCGAATTTGCCTGGCAGTATGTGTTTCCGTCACTGAAGCGTTCAAAGGATCCACTAAGCGGTATCATTGGGCGACACCATCTTGATGAAAAGAACATACAGAGAGCTATCAAGAATGCGGCACGAAAGGCCGGAATAAACAAACCCGTGAGCAGTCATGTTTTACGCCACTCGTTTGCGACCCATATGCTGGAGTCAGGCTATGATATTCGCACTATTCAGGAACTGCTTGGCCACAAGGATGTGAAAACCACCATGATCTATACGCATGTGCTGAATCGGGGTGGATACGCTGTAATCAGTCCGCTCGACAGGTGAAAATGGTGCAAACAACAAAAAGCCCGCTGGCGCAGGCTGATTGTTGTGAGTTTTTTTGATGCCCTCATCCTGGCCTTCTCCCAGAGGGAGAAGGAATAAG
>JBBDSJ010000017.1:0-8955 GCA_040905025.1 Gammaproteobacteria bacterium | reverse complement strand
GCACCGTCTGTGGGAGTGGTCTTAATGATTAAGCAGATGATCCCGGTATTGATGCCCTCATCCTGGCCTTCTCCCAGAGGGAGAAGGAATAAGGCACCGTCTGTGGGAGTGGTCTTAATGATTAAGCAGATGATCCCGGTATTGATGCTCTCATCCTGGCCTTCGCCCAGAGGGAGAAGGAACTAAAATTGCATCCCTCTGTTCGGCATTAACCATTTCTAGAGAAAATCCAGATTGTTGCGTTCGGGGTTTCGCTGGCTTTGTCTTTGTCATTAATATCCGCATTCAGGCGCCCGGATTTTTTATAGTGATTTGCTGAACAGGTAAAGTGTACGTTTGCTGTCGGGTATAGTCTTTTTTATGATCAGGGTGAAATAGTCTGAAAAGACCTGCTCAAAGCTTGCCTGTTCATAATCCGGAAAAATATCTTTGCGGTTTTGCAGCAGCTTCACGACCTGGCTGTCTTCTTTCGGGATGAATTCAATAATCAGGTAGTGCGTCAAATCACGCAAAAAACATGCGATCCTGTCTATCGGTACGTTGTTGGCGATGGCAAGATGATGTACAAGCCCCAATGCCAGCACCATATCGACAGGTCCTCTCTCGACCAATGACATGCGTTCGCTGTTGTGCCAGCCGATGGCAGGTGATGGATTGGTTAAATCCATAAGCAATGGCAATATGTTGTGGATTTGCTGCTGCTTGCAATACAGATAATGCAGTTCAACGCAGGCAGGATCAATATCCCAGGCACAAACCGTTTCACTGCAGGTGGATGCGATTTTGCTGAAACGGCCGGTGTTGGCTCCCAAATCCCATGTGGTTTTTAATGACAGGCCTTCCATGAATTGCGCCACGATCTCATCCTTGCGGGACAAGGCTTCTGCCTGATAATTATTATTGTTTTCATAATAGTCAAACCATTCGGTGTTGGAGGCGGTCCAGTTCAGTGATTTGATGGCTGAAGCCAGATGATCAATCAACGCCAGGAATGATCGGTGGGTGAATTTCTTTTCCGCAGTCTTGCCGGTAACAGCAATGCCGGCATTCCTTTTCTGTGAGCGGGCATGCAGATGAATATGCAAACCCAGTGACAGCTGGAGGCGGGTATGGAATGGCAATAACTTGCTGGCAAGCTGCAACGGAATACCATCGATATGGTTGCGGAGCAGTTCTGCAAGCGAAATATCGGTCTTTGCCATCAGGGCCAGAGGCGCCAGAAAATGCTGGCAAAATTGTCGGTAAGCTACCCAGGGCTCATTTTCACGAAATTGTTCAAATGACAGGGTATCAATAAATACCGGCTTGCCCCGGTGAAACTGTATGTTATAGGCACTGGCGTCCTTCAGTGACATGTTTTTGTTCATCGCCAGGCGCTGGATATCCAGTGTCAGCAAAGCGGCATCTTTCAGCTGGCTGAATGACCATTCGTAAGGATAGGAAATAGTCTGAACAGTTTCGGGTTTTATAATTCGATAGGCTTGACTATTGTCGTCGATATTGTTTAGCGGTACTTCCTGATGCGGGACAAGATAGTGCCTGTCAACCAGCTTCTGGTACAGACCACTATTCATTAATGCCTGATAATCTTCCCGGTAACAGTTGTTTATCTGGCGGTATAACACGCCATCTCGTTTAAACAGAAATCCGGAAGGATCCCGAAATGATCCGGGAATACGGTTAATCATTTATTAAATATGACTATTCGTTATGGTTACGGAATAGTTCAATCCTCTTCATGACGCTCTTCTACAGGATTTTCTATATCTTTGCCAAACAGGCGTGCAACAAAAGTCTTAAAGCGATACCAGTAAAGTTTAATGGTAAACAAGGCACCAACAATGCCGGCGATCAGCATCTGCAATATGAAGCTGCCGGCGCCGGGATCAAGATAAGCCGCTGCCGGCATGGCAAAACCGGCCAACAGTATAAAGGCGCTGATTTTTCCCGTAATTCGCGTCATGGGTATTCCCCGGTTGGTTACTGTGCGGGTGGATGGTACATGTTAACCACCTGCCACCGGGTATTATAATGGCTGCCAGTGACAGAAAATTCCACAATCGGTGATGCATATTGCTCACTCCATTCCGTTTTGCGCCAGCTGTAAAAGCGGAAAATCCGTTCCCGCTCCGGATCGGCGGCTGCATCGGAATAAAGTGAAAGATGACCAAAGTCGGCCTGCCAGCCCATGATTCCGCTGATGGTGTCGGGCAGGTCGGCGAGTGAAGCCAGCGTTTCGGATACCTCGACCGGTCCCCGGCTTTCCGGCAGCTTGATGGCCAGCAGCGGTGAAGCCAGCGATGCAAGCCAGTCAGGCGCAGGACGGCCATCAGGAAAAACAACCTGTGCCTCCTGCCGGCGGTTGCCAATCCAGCCGCCATGGTCGGCATGTACGATTATCAGTGAATTATCGTAAACACCGACTTCCTTCATTTTATTCAGCAAAGCTGCCAGGGTATCCATCGTGCATTTTGACTGGGCGGTCAGGGTATAACGTGTCATTGCTGACACCTTGCCGGCATAGCGGCAATCTTCACCAACGACCATCGGGTTGTGGGTGTTCATGATATGGATGTACTTGTAGACCGGGCCTTCGCGGTCAACTGACATTTCCTCGATCAGGCGGTAAATGAAATAAGTGTGCTGGAAATAATCGAAGCGCATGCCGGAATCAACCGCTAACAGTTCGGACAGGAGCCAATGTTGTTCATTGTAGACAAGGGGTTTGAGGAAATGCGGAACGGAACGAAAAAGACCGATGTCAAACAGCTGCGCAACTTCTGCAATTTCTGCATGGGCAGGATCAATATCATGTAACCCGTACATGTGATCATGCGGCATGTTTACATAGCGCTTTTCCAGATAGGGGTTGCCGGCGGCAATATCCACTTCATAGCCGTTTTCATGTGCCAGACCCAGAATAGTGTCTTCGCTCAGCACCTTGTCGACAAATGCATCCTGCGGCATTTCATTGGCATACAGTTTGCCGGACAGGAAGGATGGAAGCGAAAAGCGCGTATAGGGAAACACACTCAATGTTTCCGGAAAATAGGTAAAGCCATCGAAAGCCTGCTGATAATGAGCACCAAGGCCGGACACGTTAATCAAATCATTAAAGACATCTGCCTGAAAACCGTCAACCATCAGATGCAATACATTGCCTTGTCCGGAGAAACGGTATAGCTGCTCCAGCGCCACTTCAGATTCAGTATTTTCTGCTATTAAATTATCGCGTTGCTGGAAACCGAGCAGGCACAAGGCCAGCAACTGTATTGTGAAAACAAAAACGGCCAGATTGAGTATGATCTTCTTATGCCGCTTGCTGATCCACAGGGCTGTGGCAAGAACCGCGAGCCAGATAGCC
Organism: Gammaproteobacteria bacterium; assembly: GCA_040905025.1. GTDB lineage: Bacteria > Pseudomonadota > Gammaproteobacteria > Methylohalomonadales > Methylohalomonadaceae > JBBDSJ01. Next base: position 5,591 of record JBBDSJ010000017.1, on the reverse strand, counting down.
GCATCGACCCAGCCCTGCCAGCTGTAAACTGTCCAGTCAATCATGCGCCCGTCAAGCAAACCGTAATCCCACAACAGAAGATTGCTTTGCAGCCATATCAGGATAATCAGTGTGGCCAGTATTACAGTGATTGGTTGTCTCACACGGTCTGAAACAAAATGACCACACAAAATTAATGTGAGTATCAGCAATAACGACGGAATCAGGCTCAGTTTCAGCAATTCAGACAGCGTTACACTCATTTCATCCAGATTGTTGAAATACAAATTCAGCGGCACAAGCACAAAAATCTGGGCGGCAAGAATCGCCGCAAAAATAATCAGGGCAGGCTTGCCATCGCTGTTGCTGTAAACAGTTGTTTTATCGCCAGTGTTCATGATTCTTTATGGCTATTGAACGATTTCGGGAAATATATCGGTGAGGTGCTGATTATCTCAGGATAGACAAGCATGGCACAAATAAAAGTCGTGGATATACTATAATTCCCTTGTGATCTGCTTTAGTTTGTAATCATGTGAAGCGCAGCACATTGAAAATTAACGACGAGATAGAGAAAGGGGGTAGCGTGTATAAATCCATCCTTGTACCGGTTGATGGCTCGGAACAGTCCATGAAAGCACTGAACATTGCAGCAGAGCTTGTCAATTCTGCCGGAACCATTTATCTACTGCATGTACCGGAGATGCCGCTTGCAACCGATCCTCTCGGCATGGCTGTTGGCGCGCCCGGCCTGGAAATGTCCACCGAAGCAGTCACCCGGGCGGGCCAACAGTTACTCAAGCATATGAAAGCGGCTGAAGAGGCCGGCCATGGTGTGCTGGAGCGCATGCGGGAAAACCTCGGTGTAGCCCGGTATGAGCTGAAGCCCATGGTTGTTGCCGGTACTCCTGCAAAGACAATTATCGAACAGTCCGGGGACCTCGGCGTGGATGCTGTCGTCATGGGCAGCCGGGGCATGACGGACATGAAAAGTCTGGTCCTCGGCAGCACGTCACACAAGGTGATGCATACTGCAGAATGTACAGTTATCATTGTGCACTGACACGGTTTTACCGGTGCACAAAAAAGCCCGCAATCGCGGGCTTTTGGTTTCCGCCGGGTAGCGGATCGTTTTCGTTAGAGAAAATCCAGATTGTTGCGTTCGAGGATTTCGCCGGCTTCTTCCTTGTCGTTGACATCCGCTTGCAGGACTTCTTTCAGGAACCGCATGAATACAGTGTAGACACGCGGTTCGCGGCCGGCTTCTTCAATAATAAAAAACGGCGCGCGTTCGATGTGATAGCGGTTGGCAAGTTGTATGCCTTCGCTGTCATCATCGCGTTCATCGGCGATGGCAACATGGTCGATAAATTCCAGATAGCCACCATCACGCAGGCGTTGTTCCACTTCCGCACACTTTTTGCAGGCTGAACCATCGGCCATGATTTTCTTGACCATGGTGATGTGTGGTGCATTCATTAACGCAAGTCCCATGTGTTGCTCACTTTAGTCATAGTTATTCGAACCAGTCTCAAAAAACGGAATCCTCTGGCTGCTCCGGAAGGGAGGTAATATTTTACCCCCATTCCCGGCTTACAACATGCCGGGACAGGCTCTAACCTTCCCCGGGGAAGGAACAACAGATGTGTTTATTTCTTGCCGAGATTACCGGCATGCAGGCCGCATTCCTTCATCGTGGCTTCTTCCCACCACCAGCGGCCTTCGCGCTCGTGTTGATTCGGCAATACCGGCCGGGTGCAGGGTTCGCAGCCGATACTGATGAAACCCTTGTTATGCAGCTCGTTATACGGCACATCATTGCTACGAATGTAATGCCAGACCTCCGCCGAACTCCAGTTCGACAGCGGATTGAATTTGTACAAGTCGTGATCGGCGGTCGAGAAAGCCTTGTCATGTTCAACCACCGGCACGGCAGCACGGGTGCCCGGACTCTGATCCTTGCGCTGACCGGTGACCCATGCATCCAGTGTCGCCAGCTTGCGCTTCAGCGGCAGCACCTTGCGGATCGTACAGCATTCCTTGTGGCCGTCCTGGTAAAAACTGAACAGGCCTTTTTCGCGCACCAGCGCTTCGACCGCGTCGGCTTCCGGGTACATGGCTTCGATTTCGATGCCGTAATGCTGACGCACCTGCTCCAGATAGCGATAGGTCTCCGGATGCAGTCGGCCGGTGTCGAGCGAGAACACCTTGACCCGGGGATTGATTTTAGTGGCCATGTCCACGAGCACGACGTCTTCGGCGCCGCTGAAGGAAATGGCGATATTGTCGAATTTCGACAGCGCGAGTTCGAGAATATCCTGCGGTGTACGCTGGTCGAATTCCGCCGCCAATTGCTCGGCATTAAAGGTTTGATTTGTCATGCATGCAGCCTCAGCGATGGCCCGTTCGGGCCTGGTTGTATTTATATTCCTGCCCGGAGAATCCCGGTTTTTAAGGCGCGCAAGTATAACAGACCACCATATTCCTATAAATAATAACTTGTTCTAGAAATATGGCCTTTGGTTATTAAAATGGCCGCATATGCGGCCGTTTACCGGGATCAAGAGACCAGGGCAGGCGTATCAGGCAGACGTTTGCTCGATAAACGCGGTTGGAACATAGCTGCCGTGCGAGGACAGATCGGTAATTTGCAGTTGTGACTGGCCAACAACCTCGATTATGACATGCATACGTGAAATGTCGCGCCAGTTGGTATCCATTACGACCGTGCTGAGTGCATCGCGGCCGATGACATTGCGGCCCTTATTGAGTTTGTGAACCTTGCCCTTGTCGTCGACAAATTCAAAATTGTCGCCAGAGCGCACCCGGCAGCTATGCTTGGACAGCATCAGCTCCATTTCGGTGCCGGTGGGCAGGCGGATCAGGGTCGCTTCGCCTTTCGGCAGGCGTTCGTAATCACCCTGACCATTGGCGTTCGGCGCCTCGCTGACAATGGTGCTGTCGAGAATGACAGTATCCTTGAGTTCACCCTCGTCCTTGTCACCGCCGTTGGTCTGGAATTTCTTTTTCTCGGAATACAGGTGCTTGATGATGTCCTGGCGGGCTGACAGGTACTGCATGTATTTGACCAGCGCAACGCGGCGGTAGGCATCATAGTCGTCGGTGGTTTCATTCAGCGCATTGATGATTTCACGCCAGTGATGATCCTGCGAGAAAATCAGGGTATCCATTTCGCGCAGCGAGCGGTTGATGCTTTTCGGCTCTTCTATCGAGCGTGACAGGATATCAACAAAGCGTTTTTCGACTTCCTTGATGGTTCGGGCCTCGGCACGCAGCTCCTGCATACTGCATTGAACCAGCCGCTGGATTTTGCCGGACGGCACAGCAATACGGCCGCCGAGTGCAAACTCGAAATCCGCGATGGTATTGAACGTCACAACCTGGCCGTCGCCAAAGCGCAATTCCAGCGCCGGTTGTGATTTATGGAATAGCTTGTTCAGCATGTACCTGCATCCTTGATTTGTGACTTCAACCTGATGTTAACTGCCAAGTATACGCGAGCCCGGCAGTATCCGGGAAAGGGTTTTGTGCGCTGAGTCACAAACTAGCATTAACCGGCTGCAACGACTACGGCTGATCCTGATAATTTGCTGTTGTTTCGGTGCCCTGCAGAAATGCCCGCCGCTCGGCCGGGGAGCAGCCCGTGAGTTTGTTCATGGCGGCATAAAATGCCGGCAGATCGTTGTCAAGCCGCGCCAGCAGCCGTTGCATTGGTGGCACCAGTTCCAGATAGGTGGCTACTGCTGCCAGCTGGGCATTATTCAGTTCCAGCGCGAACCAGCGATCATAATCGCGGCGGCCATTCCAGTCGCGTTTGAGTTTTGCATACTGCTGACGCATGGCGATAAAAACAGCCTGTTTTTGTTCGAGTTGCCGGACATCAGACAGATCGCTGGCATAAAGCGATTTTAATTCGGCCCGTGTGCCTGTAACGAGTCGCAGGAATGCCTGTTCATACGCGAGCGTTGCGCGGAAGCCGGCCAGCACTTCTGGCCGGTTGCGACTTTGCAGCCAGCGTTCAACGCCAGCGCGGGCAACGGTTTCAGCATAAGCTTCGTTAAAAGCGGTGTCGTTGTTGATAAACAACTGTTGATGGGCAAGCTCATGGAACATGATCAGCGCCAGCCAGGTGCTGTCACGATGCAGCATGGTGTTGAGCACCGGATCGGCAAACCAGCCCAGGGTCGAGTAAGCACTGGCGCCGCCAACATAAACGTCCAGTCCCTGGCCGGCGAGTTCGGCAGCGAAGCGGCGGGCGTCAGCCTCAGCATAATAGCCACGGTAGCTCAGGCAGCCGACCAGCAGAAAACACCATTGCTCCGGCTGGAGTGAGAGTGCCGGCGTTGCCGTCACGCCCCAGACCACATAATCCCGATCCAGATCGGCATAATTGCGGTAGCTGTTATTGTCCGGCAGCCCGAGTGCGTAGCTGGCAAACCGGCGTATGGACAGGGCTTCGCTGAGTTGGCCACGCAGTTCGCCGGGGGTGGCCGGGTCGGCAATTTGCCCGGCGATCGGTGTGCGCCGCAACATCAGATCGAGATGACCGCTGACAGCCTGACCATAATATTGCACACTGCCACAACCGCTGAGCAGTAGACTGAGCATGAGCAATAGTTGCCAGCCAGATATTGGCCGGCGCAGGCAGGGGTTTGGCCAGGATTGGGTCACTGACATTATTCTAAATAAGTGGGCGGAGGGCATGATGACCACTACCTATACCACAATTATAAGTGTTACGGATTTACAGGCGGCACTGCCAAATCCGGATTGGGCAGTTGTCGATTGCCGGTTTGAGCTGGCCGAACCCGAACAGGCGCGGCAGGATTATCTGGCCGGCCATGTTCCCGGGGCTGTTTTTGCAGATATCGAGCAGGATTTGAGTGCTCCACGTGGCAGCAGCGGCGGTCGCCACCCGCTACCGGATACCGAATTTCTGACTGAGTTATTCAGCCGCCTGGGTATTGATGCCGATACTCAGGTCGTCGCCTATGATGCCAATGGCGGCGGTTTCGCCGCAAGATTGTGGTGGCTATTGCGCTATATGGGGCATAAAAAAGTAGCCATCCTGGATGGTGGCTGGTCGGCCTGGCAGGCTGCCGGTGGTGCCAGTGCTACCGGCGAAGAACTACGCCAATGGCGTCCGTTCGCAGGTGCAGCGGATGATACGATGCGGGTGACTGTGCAGGCCGTTAACAATGCGGCATTACTGGTTGATTCACGCGATCCGGCCCGCTATCGCGGTGAATTTGAACCGCTGGATCCGGCCGCCGGGCACATTCCCGGCGCCCGTAACCGTTTCTGGAAGGACAATCTGGATCTGGACAATAATTTCAAGCCGCCCGCAACCATTGCCGCTGAGCTGGCCGATCTGTACAGCGATACGGCGCCGGAGTCGGTGGTGTTTTACTGCGGCTCGGGTGTGACGGCTTGCCACAATATCCTGGCAGCGGTTTACGCAGGTTTACCGCAGCCATTGTTGTATGCCGGTTCCTGGAGCGAATGGTGCTCGGATCGCGCGCGTCCGGTAGCAACGGGCAATGAGCCCTGAATCCTGTACAACGCGCACCTGGCGGTTTCAGTAGTGGGGT
>JBBDSJ010000016.1:0-1921 GCA_040905025.1 Gammaproteobacteria bacterium | reverse complement strand
GGATCACGTGCACCGGGGACACTCATGTTCGCTCTACCTTGGCCTGGCCCTGCCAGCTGAGAATGAATTCTTCCAGCAAGGCGTTTGTGTTCGGGCTGTAAGGCCCCTTGATAAGACGATAATTTTGAATCACTTGGTCATAATACAACACAAATTGCCTTAAGGTACGACCTGCCGTCAAGTCCTGCAACTGCTGGCACCGATCAGTATTGACCATGGCCTCCGGCCCACGGCTCACACAGCGCACCATATCGCGTAATAATCGTAATAACCACAGATGCACCGATTCGGTTCCGGCCCTGGCCCAGGCATCTGCCAGTTTGACGCTGATGGCGCGGCCACGGTCCAGCGCGAGCAGATCCTTGAGCAGTTGATCGCGCAATGCCAGGCCGTTCTCACCACCGAGTTCACACGCGGCAAGCGGTGCAAATTCGCTGATAGCCAGCAATAAATCAGCATCTGCCGCCGTTACATTCGTCTGCAGCCAGGCCAGCGTATCGGCATCCGCTTCAACCCGCAGATCAAATCGCTGACAGCGGCTACGGATGGTCACCGGCAATACGGCCGGTTGTTCGCTGACCAGAATCAGTAACGACTGCGCCGGCGGTTCTTCCAGGGTTTTCAGCAAACTATTGGCTGCCGATCTGTTCATCGCCTCGGCTGGCCGGATGATAGCAATTTTGCGCTGGCTGTATTGCGCTGTCAGATTGACGAATTCAATCAATTCGCGGATAGAGTCAACCGGGATCTGTTGTCTATCCTTCGGAATGCCGACAAACAGACGATCCGGGTGCGCGCCGGTATCCAGTAACGCCTGCATGTGCGGGTTGTCGGCGGCGCCGAGCAAGCGCGCAATCCAGGCTTCGGCAAAAGCTTCCAGGCCGGTTCCCGCGGCGCCGGTCAGTAACATGGCATGCGGCAGTCGGCCGGCGGCCAGCCGCGATTCCAGTTGCTGCCAGAGTGTCTGCTGCCAGGGATATGGCGCCGTCATGTTGACCAGACTGCGAGCACTCTGGCGATCTCGCTGCTGACATCGGCCGGTGTGCCACTGGCATCGATTACGCAGATCCGATCATGGGTGGCCGCACGTTGCAGATAGGCTTCACGTACCTTTTCAAAAAAACTCACCGCTTCCATCTCGAAACGATCCGCGCTGCTGCGGCGGCCGGCACGCTGGCGGCCAACACTGACCTGGGCATCCAGCAACAGCGTTAAATCCGGCTGCAGGCCCTGCTGCACCCATTGTTCAAGTGTTTCGATACGGTCCTCGGCGAGGCCGCGGCCACCACCCTGATAAGCATAGCTGGCATCGGTGAAACGATCGCACACGACCACCTGGCCGGCTTTGAGCGCCGGCAGTACAAGCTCCTGCAAATGCTGGGCACGGGCGGCAAATATCAGCAGCAACTCGGCATCGGCATGCAGTCCGGTTTGGGATTTGTCCAGCAAGATAGAACGGATAGCCTCACCGGCCGCCGTGCCGCCCGGTTCACGCGTCAGCAAGGTGTCCCTGCCACGCTGGCTGAACCAGTTGCTGACAAATTGCGCCTGGGTCGACTTGCCGACACCTTCAATTCCTTCCAGGGTAATCAACAGGCCGCTAGCTGCCTGAGCCCGGCGTTCTGAGTCACTCATTCGGTAATTCAATCCCTTTGCGGCCCAGCTGGTATTTGGCAACGGCGCGATTGTGTTCCTGCAGGTTACGCGAGAAATAATGCGTGCCGTCGCCGCGCGAAACAAAATACAGCGTTTCACCGGGTTGCGGATGCAATGCCGCATGAATCGAGGCACGCCCGGCCATGGCTATCGGTGTCGGCGGCAATCCGTCGCTGACATAGGTATTATAGGGTGATTCAAACTGTAAATCGGCACGCCGCAGGTTGCCATCATAATTCTCACCAATGGCATAAATCACGGTCGG
>JBBDSJ010000015.1:0-1988 GCA_040905025.1 Gammaproteobacteria bacterium | reverse complement strand
ACCAATACGGCCGGTGCCATGGCCAGTGATGATCCCACCATGCAGCCAACCATAATTTCATATCCGTCGGTTATCGCTTTTTCACGCAGTGCCAGGGCTTCGGTCAGACCGCCGGTTTTATCGAGCTTGATATTGATCATATCGTAGCGTCCTTTCAGGGATGGAAGGCTTTGGCGGTCGTGGCAGGACTCGTCGGCACAGACCGGAAGCGGCCGCTCAATCTCTGCCAGGAGATCATCGTTACCGGCCGGAAGCGGCTGCTCTACCATCAAAACGCCCAGCCTGAGCAGGTGCGGGGCAAGCTCTTTGTAGACTTCTGCCGACCATCCCTCGTTGGCATCCACAATAATTTGTGATTCAGGTGCCCCGGCACGTACAGCTTCAAGGCGCGGCATATCATCCGGCGTACCCAACTTGATTTTAAGAAGGGGCCGGTGGGCATGTCGAGCAGCGGCCGCCTGCATTCTCTCCGGTGTATCAAGGGAGAGGGTAAAGGCTGTGATCTCCGGGCCAGGTTCCGGCAATCCGGCAAGTTCCCACACTCGTTTTCCTGATGTTTTTGCTTCCAGGTCCCAAAGGGCACAATCCACCGCATTGCGGGCAGCACCGGCAGGAAGAAGTTCCTGAAGTGAAGTTCGGTCAAAGTGATCCGGAAGTGAGCGAATCTGTGCTGTTACACTCTCTGCTGTTTCATCATACCTGGAATAGGGTACACATTCGCCGCGGCCGGTAAACCCGTTTTGATGAACTTGTACAGTGAGTACACTGGCATGTGTTCGCGATCCACGTGCGATGGTGAACACTTCGGCAAGTGGGAATGACTCAGGTTTTATATCGATCTGTAGTTTGCTCATGTGATCGTCTCAAGTGCATCCACCAGGCGGGCTGCACCGTGCCTGTAAGGATCGACGGTTGGCAGCTTCATGCGGGCTTCTACTTCAGAGAGATATTTTTCAGCTTCCGAATCAGAAAGGTCAGCTGTATTGATTGAAATACCCACCACACGGCATTCCGGGTTTACTACACGGGCCATTTGAAGGGAGAGATCCCGAACGGCCTCAAGTGTGGGCAACTGGTAACCGGGTATTCCACGCATGTGATTGCGGGTAGGTTCGTGACATAGAATAAGTGCATCCGGCTGGCCTCCGTGAATCAGAGCCAGGGTAACTCCCGAAAAGGATACATGAAAAAGTGAACCCTGGCCTTCAATAAGGTCCCAGTGATCCGCGTCGTTGTCCGGTGTGAGCCATTCGATGGCTCCGGCCATAAAGTCTGCGGGAATGGCATCAAGCGGGATACCTTCACCTGTAATCAAAATTCCGGTCTGCCCGGTAGCGCGGAAACTTACTTTCATGTCCCGTGCTTTCATTTCCTTTTCCATCGCCAGGGCGGTGTACATTTTGCCAACTGAACAGTCGGTGCCTACGGCCAGGCAGCGTTTGCCCGTCCGTTTCTCGCCGGTTGCAATGGGATATTCATGCTGAGGCACGCGAACATCGAATAGCTGGCGGCCCAGTTCTTTGGCTTTGGTTGCAAGAGCTGCATCATTTCGAAGCAGTTTGTGGAGGCCAGATGCTAAATCAAATCCTTTTTCCAGGGCTTGCATCATCATCTCCTTCCATGTATCAGAGATCAATCCGCCACGGTTGGCCACTCCAATAATCATTGTTTCGGCTCCGGCTTTCCGGGCTTCATCGAGAGTCATGTCGGGCAGGCCCAGATCGGCTTTACAGTTTGGCAGACGAAGCTGACCTATGGCATATTCAGGCCGCCAGTCGCGGATGCCTATAGCTACTTTAACGGCCAGCTGGTCGGGGGCATCACCAAGAAAAAGTAAATAGGGAGTTTTAATCATAATTTGGTAGTAAATCAAAGTGTGGTAAAGCTTTTGAAGGCGATAATGATAGGAATAAAGCAGGCCATTTGCCATAATCCCAAAAAAGTCGTTAGACCTTTTTTGCCCTCCGGGCCGACATTGAAACTCAACG
>JBBDSJ010000014.1:0-2006 GCA_040905025.1 Gammaproteobacteria bacterium | reverse complement strand
AATTCCCGGATGGAATTATTCAGAGCTTCCATAAAGTAACGCTTACTTCTTGTCGTCTTCCTTGACTTCCTCAAACTCGGCATCAACAACATCATCAGCTTTACCAGTGTCAGTCTCGGCGCCATCGCCAGCTTCAGATGCAGCGGCCTCCGCCTGTTCCTTGTAGGCACGCTCGGCAAGGGCAGCACTCTTCTCGGCCAGTGTCTGTGACTTGGCTTCAATTGCATCCTTGTCATCGCCTTTCAGCGCTTCTTCAAGTTCAGCGATAGCCGACTCGGCATCTGTCTTTTCCTGCTCCTCGATCTTGCCTTCCAGATCCTTGATTGACTTGCGTACCGCATGAACCAGGTTGTCGGCCTGATTACGTGCATCAACCAGTTCACGTGCCCGCTTGTCTTCGTCAGCGTGTGCTTCGGCATCCTTGACCATGCGTTCGACTTCTTCATCGGTCAGACCGCTTGATGCCTTGATCTCGATACGGTTTTCCTTGCCGGTCGCTTTATCCTTGGCCGACACATGCAAAATACCGTTGGCATCAATATCAAATGCGACTTCGATCTGCGGCATGCCACGGGGAGCCGGCGGAATATCGGACAGGTCAAACCGGCCCAGTGATTTGTTGTCGCGGGCCATTTCACGTTCGCCCTGCAATACATGCACAGTCACCGCAGTCTGGTTATCCTCAGCCGTCGAAAATACCTGCTGTGCCTTGGTCGGGATCGTGGTGTTCTTCTCGATGAGCTTGGTCATGACACCGCCCATGGTTTCGATACCCAGCGATAACGGCGTTACGTCCAGCAACAGTACATCCTTGACATCACCACCCAGCACACCGGCCTGCACCGCAGCACCGACAGCAACAGCTTCATCCGGATTCACATCCTTGCGCGGCTCACGGCCAAAGAATTTCTCAACCGCTGCCTGCACTTTCGGCATACGCGTCTGGCCGCCGACCAGGATCACGTCGCTGATATCACCGGCGGACAACTGTGCATCTTTCAGCGCAACCTTGCATGGCTCAATAGTACGCTCAACCAGGTCATCGACCAGTGATTCGAGCTTGGCACGCGTCAGCTTCATATTCAGGTGCTTCGGCCCGCTGGCATCGGCTGTAATATATGGCAGGTTGACATCGGTCTGCTGGCTGGATGACAGTTCAATCTTGGCTTTCTCGGCCGCCTCTTTCAGGCGCTGCAGTGCCAGCGGATCACTGTGCAGATCAATACCCTGCTCTTTCTTGAACGTATCGCAGAGATAATCAATTACGCGCAGATCAAAATCTTCACCACCGAGGAAGGTGTCGCCATTGGTCGACAACACTTCAAACTGAAATTCACCATCGACTTCGGCAATTTCAATAATCGATATATCAAACGTACCACCACCCAGATCGTAGACAGCAATCTTCGCGTCACCGCGATTCTTGTCCATGCCATAGGCCAGCGCCGCTGCTGTCGGCTCGTTGATAATGCGCTTGACATCAAGCCCGGCGATTTTGCCGGCGTCCTTGGTCGCCTGGCGCTGTGAATCATTAAAATAGGCCGGCACGGTAATGACTGCCTCGGTCACTTTTTCACCGAGATAATCTTCCGCGGTCTTCTTCATTTTCATCAGCACACGCGCTGAAACTTCCGGCGGTGCCATCTTTTTGCCTTTCACTTCAACCCAGGCATCACCGTTATTGGCCTTGACGATCTTGTACGGCACCATCTTGATATCGCGCTGTACAACTTCATCATCAAACTTGCGCCCGATCAGGCGCTTGACCGCGAACAAGGTGTTATGCGGGTTGGTAACAGCCTGACGCTTGGCAGACTGGCCAACCAGCACTTCTTCATCTTCGGCATACGCGACGATGGAAGGGGTTGTGCGGCCACCTTCACTGTTTTCAACAACCTTGGCCTTGCCGCCTTCCAGTATGGCAACACAGGAGTTGGTTGTGCCGAGATCGATACCGATTATCTTGCCCATGGTTAAATTCTCCAAAAATTCGTGTATTCAAAAAA
>JBBDSJ010000013.1:0-12355 GCA_040905025.1 Gammaproteobacteria bacterium | reverse complement strand
GACAGGCCGCCCTATTGTCCACATTCAGCAGACGCCGTCAAACAGGCCAACGTCAGGATAGACCGGCCCGGTCTGGTGGAGTTCAGCAACAGACCGGTTCTAAGGAGGTTCTGATTCATTCATCCATGAATTATCAGAACACGAGCAGTGCTACATGGATGTAGCGGTCACGTAGCAAAGGACGCAATATCGAAAATTGTGATTTTCAATTTTCTTCATTTTTCAATCAATTGAATGATTGAAAAATGGCAGCACATCCGTGTGCTGCGGGAACCTCTCATAAATCAGAGGTTCCCTGAATTACTTCGGACCGTCGCGATGTTGTTGCTGTTTCAGGCGAAACAGCGCGGAGATGTCTTCATCACCATGACCCTGATCCATCAGCCGCCGATAGTGCAGTAATGTCATTTCGACCAGCGGCAGGCTGATGCCGGTATTCGCCAGCGCCATACGCTGGCAGATTTCCAGATCCTTGTGATGCAGCGCGAGTTTGAAGCCGGGTTCGAAACTGCCTTTCAGCATGGTCTTGCCACGATGATCGACGAACCAGTTACCGGCCGCGCCGGCAGCAACCACATCCACCATCTTGTCAGCATCAAGTCCCAGACTTTCACCAAACGCCAGCGCCTCGGTGACGGCCTGATTGATACCTGCGGCCATGAGCTGATTCACTGCCTTGGTCGCCTGACCGGCACCGGTATCGCCCATATGGACGATATTAGCGGCAATCGCGGCCAACGCCGGGCGGGCTTTCTCCAGTGCCTGTGCCGGGCCACCGACCATGGTGACCAATGTGCCCTTGCGTGCGCCCTCGACGCCGCCCGATACCGGGCAATCGAGAAACGCGGCTTTTTTGTCAGTCAGTAATGCCGCGGCCTGGCGGGCGGTATCACTACTGACCGTGGAGGTATCGCAGATGACAGCTCCGGATTGAACACCCGGCAACATTTGCCCGACCACGCCGATGACATCTTCGTCACGGGATACGCAGGTAATGATGACATCGCAAATCTGCGCCAGCTCTGCCGGATTCCGCGCCTGCTCAATGCCTTTCAGTTCGGCGACCAGCGCCGTGGCCTTGTCGGCACTGCGGTTCCAGACCGCCGTCAGCAGCCCGGCCTGGTGTAAATTTCGTGCCATATGCGCACCCATCGCGCCAAGGCCTATGACTCCGCATTTCATAATATAGTTAATCGTTGATAGTGAATGAATAATTGATGAATGAATGCAATGATTGCCGTGCTGTATTTTACACGCCAGCGGTAATTCGCCGGTTGCTATTCTTCAAGATAGCTGTAGCCATCCAGTCCCTGCGTGAGCAGATTCAGATATTGTTCGTGTTGTTCTGCCGGCAGTTCAACTCCGCGCATTTTTTCGGCAAAAATCTGGCGCAGATGATCGGCATCCATATTTACGTAGCGCAGCAAATCGGCGACCGTATCGCCGCCATGCGGTTCGGTCAGTTCATAACCGCCAGCCGCAGTGAGTTGCACATTTACCGAGCCGGTGTCGCCAAACAGATTGTGCATGTCACCAAGAATTTCCTGATAGGCGCCAAGCAGGAATATTCCCAGTAAATACGGTTTGCCGGCTTCCGGTGCATGCAATGGCAGACTGGTTTCGATGCCTTCACCATCGACATACAAGTCTACACGGCCATCCGAATCACAGGTCAGGTCTTCAATCATGCCACGCCGGTTGGGGCGTTCCTGTAGCCGATGTAACGGCACGATCGGGAATACCTGATCAATGGCCCAGCTGTCCGGCAGGCTCTGAAACAGTGAAAAGTTGCAGAAATATTTGTCGGCCAGCCGTTCGTTCAGTTCGTCCAGCACTTCGCGCTGCGCCGGTTCATCATATTTGAGTGCGCGCTGCACCTGGCGGGCGATGTAATAAAAGATTGCTTCGGCACGTGCGCGCTGTTGAATGTCCAGAACACCGTAATTGAACATTTCACGCGCACGTTCCAGATCATTGAGTGCGGCGTAATAGCACGGCAGCGCCGAGCGGCGTTCCAGGCTGGCGAGAATCTGCCATAGATCGTGCAAGACCAGCGGTTCGTCATCACCGGGTGGTTCAGGTTTGTCGAGACCGGGAGCCGGATCCACATCAATCACATTGGTGATCAGCATGGCGTGATGTGCAGTCATCGCGCGGCCGGATTCGGTAATGATGTTGGGTGACGGTAACTGCGTTTCCGCGATGATTTCCGCCAGCGCGCGGACTACCGCATCAGCATAAGCCGAAACGGTGTAATTCATTGAGCAGGGATTACGCGAGCCGGTACCTTCGTAATCCACGCCGAGGCCGCCACCGACATCGACCGTGGTCAACGGTGCACCGAGGGCACGCAGTTCGGCATAGAAGCGCGTGCCTTCGCGAATCGCACGCTGGATCTGGTTAATGTCGGTGACTTGCGAACCGATATGAAAATGCATCAGTTGCAGACAATCAGCGAGTCCGGCCTGCTGCAGGCGGGCAAAGCCCTGTAGAACCTGGCCGGACTGCAGGCCGAATTTGGATTTCTCGCCGCCGGAATTCTGCCATTTGCCGGCACCGACCGACGCCAGCCGCAGGCGCATGCCGAGCAACGGTTTGATGTCCATGTCACGGCTGCACTGGATGACGAGTTCCAGTTCGGACAGTTTTTCGATCACGATATGCGTATTCAGGCCGAGCAGGCGACCGGTCAGTGCCAGCTGAATATATTCGCGATCCTTGTAGCCGTTACAGATGATGGTGGTACCGGGTTGCGCCAGCGCCAGAATGTAGAGTAATTCCGGTTTGCTGCCGGCTTCCAGACCGACGCGTTCACCACCATGGTTGATGATTTCTTCAACGACACGGCGTTGCTGATTGACCTTGATCGGATAAACGGCGGTATAGCGGCCACCGTAGTCATGTTGTTTGATGGCGCTATTGAATGCACCGCAGAGGCTGTCGACGCGGTGTTTGAGAATGTCGGTAAAACGCACCAGCACCGGCAACGGCAGGCCACTGGCCTGAATCTGTTCAGCGAGTTGGTATAAATCGATCTGTGTACTGTTGGCATCGGCTTGCGGTTGCGCCAGCAAGTGGCCATTGGCGCCGATATCAAAATAACCACCGGTCCAGGCCGGGATGTGATACAGCGCGCGTGAGCGTTCGATCGTCCACTGACTTGCATCCGATAATGATGTGGCTGTGGTCATGCCGCCTGTTCCAACGGCAGACCGGCATGCGCAACCAGCACCTCGGCGACACAGCGTGTGAGCTTGATTGCCGTCGGTAGATGCAGGAATTCATTCGGGCCATGTGCATTCGCCTGCGGTCCCAGCACGCCGGTGACCACAAACTGTGCCTGCGGAAATTTCTCCGCCAGCATGCCCATGAATGGAATCGAACCACCTTCGCCCATATGCATGGCCGGCCGGCCAAAATGATGTTCAGAGGATTGATCCAGCGCCTGCAACAACCAGTCCGGCATCAACGGCGCATGCCAGCCGCTGGCGCACCATTCGGCATTAAATGTGACCTGCGCGCCCTGAGGCGGGTTGGTTTGCAATGCTTCACGCAAGGCAGCTACCGCGGTGTCGGCGTTGCAGGTTGGCGGCAACCGTAACGACAGTTTCAATGTGGTTTGCGGCCGCAGTACGTTACCGGCGTTATTCAGTGTCGGCAGGCCGTCGGCGCCGGTGACTTCCAGCGCCGGGCGCCAGGTCCGGTTCAGAATCAATTCCGCCGGATCGGTGGCATTTGGTTGCGTACCGCCGCTGAATGGAAAACGTTCAAATACGCTGTTACCAAGGACTTCAGCAGCCCGCACGGCCTGTTGCCGGCGCTGCTCGGGAATATCGACATGACAGGCGGCTGACAGGATCCGGCCGCTGTGGCTGTCCTCAATACGTTCGAGTAATTCGCGCGCCAGCCGGAAGCTGGACGGTACAACGCCGCTGGCATCTCCGGAGTGCACCCCTTCGGTCAAGACATCGACATGCAGGTCGCCGCCGACCAGACCGCGCAACGAGGTGGTACACCAGAGTTGATCATAATTACCGCAACCGGAATCGAGACAAATCACCAGTGACGGTTTACCAATGCGATTGGCCAGATGATCAATATACGCCGGTAAATCCGGACTGCCGCTTTCTTCCGAGGCTTCGATCAGGATGACGCAGCGTGCATGCGGCAACTGCTGTGCGGCGAGCGCATGCAGTGCGATGACTGACGCGAACATCGCATAACCGTCGTCGGCACCGCCACGGCCATAGAGTTTGTCGCCGTCGAGCACCGGTTGCCACGGTCCAAGGCCATCGCGCCAGCCGGTCATTTCCGGCTGTTTGTCGAGATGGCCATAGAGCAGCACGGTATCGTCACTATCGCCGCAGGCCGGCAGTTCCATATACAGGGTCGGTGTGCGGTCATCCAGCCGCACAATCTCCACTTCCAGACCGGCCGGGCCATGGGTTTTCGCCCAGCGCGCAAACTGTTCGGCAACCGTGTCGATATAGCCGTGTCGCTGCCAGTCAGGATCAAACAATGGCGATTTGTTCGGTACGCGAATATAGTCGATCAGCTCGGGCAGGGCGTGTTCCTGCCACAGGCCATCGACGCTGCGGCCAAGCTGGTCAAGATTAATCGTTGCGGTTGTCATGGCGCATGAGTCTAACCGTGTGCCGGGCTACGGCCAAGCAGAACTATTGCAATGCCGCAAACGCGGTATTTTTCGTTATACTGAAGCCATCTTCCAATACGGCGATGCGTAGCGTTTGATGGATCAGGTTTTGTCATTGACCATCAGCAATATGCTTCGTTTTCCAGTAGAGAGAGCTACCATGATTTGTAAAACCAACGTTTCCCTGACCATTATCAGCATGACCATTTTCATGGTGCTGGCACTTGCCGGCTGCAGTGACAGTGGTGAACCGACCGAACCGACGCCGCCGCAACCGGCTACCGAATCTGCTGCTGACAGCAGCGCAGACCAGGCAGCATCCCCCGCCGATGAAATGCATGCAGACATGACTGCGATGGAACATGAAGCCCAGGCGGATCATCAGGCGGACCAGGATACGGATATGGCCGAAACGGATGCAGAAGCCGAAGCCGAAGCCGAAGCATCCGCATCGGCGCCCGGTGATGAAGCCACAACGCATACCGTGACAGCCCGGGCTACAGCATTTGATCCGGTCGCCATTCGCATCCAGCCGGGTGATACCGTGCAATGGACTAATATGTCCGGACATAATTCGCATACTTACGATGATCTGATCCCGGAGGGTGCCGAGGGCTGGTTGACGCCACTCGGTCAGGATGCGAGCGTGACGCTGGATGTCGAGGGTGTGTACATCTACAAATGTGATCCACATGTGTCGCTGGGCATGGTCGGCGCGATTATAGTCGGCGAGCCGACCAACATGGCCGAGATTGAAGCCAATGCCCAGGGCATGGCGAAACGCGCAGTCGTCAAGGCCAAACAGTCCATCGAATAATAATGGAGTGAAAATCGATCCGGTTCAGATGCCGGGTTAACAGCGCACCATATCGATATTGCAACGCCGGCCTTGCGCCGGCGTTTTTTTGCTTGTCGGTTTTTTATAACAAAATATTATAAAAATAATTTTTTTATTCTGAACGAATTATTTCTACAGCTTACTAAGTTACATACCAATACATACAGCAAGGAGTAGCAAAATGCGCACCTCCAAATTATTAATGACATTTGCCCTTGGCATGCTCTTGACTGCCGCTGCCCACGTGGCCGCAGCCGAAACGCATACCATCACCGCCCGTTCCACTGCGTATGATCCGGTTGTGCTGCAGATCGAGCCGGGCGATGATGTGAGATGGGTCAGCATGGGTGGTCACTTCAATGAATTCGAGGCCGGCAATATTCCGGAAGGGGTGGAACCCTGGAAGACCCAGATGGGTAGGGATGTGAGCCGTACCTTTGACGTTGAAGGTGTGTATGTCTACAAATGCCCGCCGCATTTTGCCATGGGCATGGTTGGCGCGATCATCGTCGGCGAGCCGGATAACATGGCCGAGGTCGAGGAAAACGCCACCGGTATGTACAAGCGCGCAATCGCACAAGCCAAACAGGCCATCGAATAAATACACGACATGACTCACAAAAAAGCCCGAATTCTCGGGCTTTTTTTATATCAGGCAATTTTAAATACGCCGGTAAAAATTAATTTAATGCCGCGCGTGCCTGTGCCAGAGCTCATCAGCTGGTCGCAGGCGGGTAATCTGGTTTCAGTGCATTAAACACCACGATCTCCGCAACACACATCTGCAATAGTCTTTTGCAATAGTCTTTAAATGGTTACACAGCCATAACCAGTGTAAAGGAACAGAACATCATGGCAGCCGTTCAGGACGCCCTCCTGCAAGTGCACCATCGGCTCTGGCTCTCAGATATTTGTAGATACTCGGGATGCGGTCGATCACATTCTGGCTGTTTTTGAAGCTTGGCATGACACCCATTGTGCCAGTGAAGCCGTTAGTGACGACATCAGTGAAACGCGGATAATCAACATGGGCATTTAATCGATCCATAAGATTCGGTGCGATAGTGCTGCCTTTGCCATCCTGACCATGACAAGCCAGGCAGTTACTGGTATACATACGCCAGCCGACAAAGGTATCCATATCAACCTTGCAGTTTTTACCGTCAGCATCACATCTAACTTCATAAACAGGTTCGCCGTCATCACTGACCTCAGGGTCTGCTGCGGCCACGGGTTTTGTAGACTCGGCTCGGGACGCCTCGGTGTTCTGCAATGTTTCAGCTGTCGGCTCTGCTGATTTTGCAACTGCACTGGTAGTTGCGTCAGCTGCCTGATTATAGCTACACGCTGTCAACAATGAAATTGATGTCAGGAACAAAATCAGCAAGACGGATCGAATTCCATGGGGACGGTTTTTTAACAGTATCTTCGGACACATGTGATTTAATTCCTGTTTATTCATGAATAATCAGATATTAAGAATCAGACTATACTTGTGGGTGCCGTTGGTAAAGTGACATTTTGCCGCAGTCTGTAATGGTGACTTGCGCATGAATTCATGCATTAAATCCCGTGGTTGTCCGGATTGACTGACAGTGTCATATTGGTCTTCTATTATCATTCAAATATTGGATTATTGATGGTTAACCAACATGACACTACGTTCACATCAGGGTAAACAGCCAAAGCTGGCGAGCGGCGTTTTTATCGATGATACAGCCGTGGTTATTGGTGATGTGGAACTGGGTGACGACGTATCGGTCTGGCCGATGAGCGTGATCCGTGGCGACGTCAATTCAATTCGCATTGGTGCCCGCACGAATATCCAGGACGGCTCGGTGCTGCATGTTACCCATGACGGCAAATACACGCCCGGCGGCCAGAAGCTGACGGTCGGGGAAGATGTAACCGTTGGTCACCGCGTGATCCTGCATGCCTGCGAGATCGGCGATCGCTGCCTGATCGGTATGGCGTCGACCATCATGGACGCCGCCGTGCTTGAATCCGATATTATTCTGGCAGCCGGCAGTCTGGTACCGGGCGGCAAGCGGCTGGCAAGCGGCTATCTGTACAAGGGCAGTCCGGTCAAACAGGCCAGGCTGCTGACCGCCGAGGAAAAGGAGTCGCTCATCTACTCCGCCGCCCATTACGTCAAGACCAAGAATACCCACCAGGGTCCGTGAACCGGAAAAACGCGGGATTGCCTCGTTTTTGTCATCCTGAATCGCTATCATGCACGGTTTCCCGGATATTAGGCAGAATCGCAAATGACAGCGGACAAAGACTGGTTTACTGAATTCTCGGACGACGACGGTTTCGGGCTGGCGCTCAAGATCAGGCGCAAGCTGCATGAAGAGCAGTCCGAATACCAGACTCTCGCCGTTTACGAAACCGAGACGTTCGGCAATCTGCTGACGCTCGACGGTCTGGTGATGCTGACCGATCGCGACAATTTCTGTTATCACGAAATGCTTGTGCATCCGGCGTTGTTTACCCACCCGCAGCCCGAGTCAGTCGTGGTAGTCGGTGGTGGTGACTGCGGCACATTGCGTGAGGTGTTGCGCCATGACGTAGTCAAGGCCGTGACCCAGGTGGAGCTGGACGAGCGCGTGACACGTGTTTGTGAAAAATACTTCCCGGCACTGTGCGAGGCGAATGACGATGCGCGCGCGACCCTGTTGTTTGAAGATGCGATTGCGTGGATGAAAAATGCCCCGGCTGAAAGTATCGATGTGATTTTTCTGGATACGACTGATCCGGTCGGTCAGGCAACGCGATTGTTCGGTGAGCCGTTTTATCGTGATTGTTTCCGGGTGCTGCGCGATGGCGGTATTGTGGTGGCGCAGAGTGAATCGCCGTTGTTTGATTTACCGCTGTTACAGGAGATTCACGCAGGTTTGCGCAGTGCCGGTTTTGGCAGCGTCCGCAGCCTGCCGTTTCCGCAATGCACGTATCCGTCCGGTTGGTGGTCTGCGACCCTGGCCGGCAAGAATATTGATGTGGCAGATGCCGGTGGTGCGCAGGTACGGGCACGGGCACGGGCCAAAACCTTTGCGACCCGCTATTACAATGCCGATATTCATGCCGCTGCATTGGCGCTGCCGGAATTTATGCGGGAAGTGCTCGAAGAATCTTGAAGAAACAATTCGCCTGGCAAGCCAGGCTCCTACAGGTGTTTGATGATATTTTTTCATTTTTTCGTAGGAGCCCGCTTTAGCGGGCGAAAGGTTGTTTAGCCGGACACAAGCACCAGGGATGGTGAGTGACCCAAACCTCATGAAGATATTGATTACAAGCAAGCATAATGCAATAACAGATGAAACCAGAGTCACAACAATTCGATGTCATCGTCGTCGGTGGCGGTCATGCCGGCACCGAAGCCGCACTCGCGTCCGCACGCCTTGGCGCAAAGACGTTGTTGTTGACGCACAGCATCGACACGCTCGGACAGATGTCATGCAATCCGGCTATCGGCGGTATCGGCAAGGGCCATCTGGTCAAGGAAATCGATGCGCTGGGCGGTCTGATGGCACGCGCCGCCGATCGTTGTGCGATTCACATCCGCCGCCTGAATGCGAGCAAAGGTCCGGCGGTGCGGGCAACCCGCGGCCAGATTGACCGCAGCCTGTATCGTATCGCTGTGCGCGAAGCGCTGGAAACACAGCCAAATCTGCATATTTTTCAGCAGCCGGTCGATGATCTGATTGTTGAAAATGATCGTGTGACCGGTGTCGTCACGCAAATGGGTTTGGCGTTTCACGCACCGGCCATTGTGCTGACCGTCGGTACGTTTCTCGGCGGCCGCATTCATCTGGGTGAAACGAATTACCAGGGCGGCCGCGCCGGTGACCCGCCCAGTAATGCGTTGGCACAACGCCTGCGAGAATTGCCGTTCCGGGTCGGGCGTTTGAAAACCGGCACCCCGCCGCGTATCGACGGCAGCACGATTGATACCACAAAAATGGAGGTCCAGCCCGGTGATGAACCGCGGCCGGTATTTTCATTTATCGGTTCGAGCGCCGATCATCCTGAACAAACCGTCTGCCATATCACGCGTACCAATGTGCGTACGCATGACATTATCCGGGCGGCATTGCATCGTTCGCCGATGTATAGCGGCGAGATTGAGGGTGTCGGGCCGCGCTATTGTCCGTCGGTTGAGGACAAGGTGGTGCGCTTTGCCAAAAAAGCCTCACACCAGATTTTTGTCGAGCCGGAAGGCCTGAAGGCGACCGAGATCTATCCGAACGGTATTTCCACCAGTCTGCCGTTTGACGTGCAGATCGAGCTCGTTCGCAGTATTGAGGGTTTTGAGAACGCGCATATCACCCGGCCGGGTTATGCGATTGAATACGATTACTTTGACCCGCGTGATCTGACACCGTGGCTGGAAACCCGGTTCATCCAGGGGCTGTTTTTTGCCGGCCAGATTAACGGTACCACCGGTTATGAAGAAGCCGCTGCGCAGGGCCTGATTGCCGGTCTGAATGCGGCCCGGCAAGTGCAGCAGCGCGAACCGTGGAGTCCGCGCCGTGATGAAGCCTATATCGGTGTGCTGATAGACGACCTGATTACGCGCGGCACCAGCGAACCGTATCGCATGTTCACCAGCCGTGCCGAATACCGGTTGTTGCTGCGCGAAGACAATGCCGATTTGCGGCTGACTGCGCACGGCCGTGAACTTGGCCTGATTGACGACATGCGCTGGCAGCGTTTCAGTGCCAGGCGCGAGGCGATTGAAGCCGGTATCGCGTGGCTGAATGATACCTGGCTGTCGCCGGCAAAAGTTGATACTTCAGCGGTGCTGGGTCAGCCATTGCGGCGTGAACAGACACTGGCGCAGTTACTGAGCCGGCCGACAATCACGCTGACAGATTTGCAGCGGTTGCCGCCGGATGCACTGGACAAGGATTGGCCGGAGTGGGACGCTGATGTCGCCGAGCAAATCGAGATCCAGACGAAATACCATGGTTATATTGCCCGCCAGGCGCTGGAAATCGAACGCAATCAGCGCCAGGAAGACACGGCATTGCCGCCGGATCTGGATTATGAACAGGTGCGTGGCCTGTCGGCGGAAGTCTGTCAGAAACTGGCGGCGCAGCGGCCGTTCAGTCTGGGTCAGGCGGCCCGCATACCCGGTGTTACGCCGGCGGCCATTTCACTATTGCGCGTTCATTTGAAAAAACGCACGGCTCAACGCGCCACCGATGATCTGGTTCGCAGCGCCTAGTGGCTTGAACAAGTTGCGATGACCACACTGGCCCGGCGTCTGGCCGACGGCATCAATGCGTTGGGCCTGAGCGCAGAATCTTTACCCAGGCAGAAATTCCTTGCCTATATTGAACTGCTCAGTCACTGGAATCGCGCCTATAACCTGACGGCGGTCGCGATCCGGCTGAAATGGTGGCCTACCATCTGCTCGACAGCCTCAGTTTGTTGCCGTTTTTGCCGGATGAATCATCGCGTTGTCTGGATATGGGCACCGGCCCCGGCCTGCCGGGCATGATTCTGGCGCTGGCACGGCCGGACCAGTTCTGGGTACTGCTGGACAGCAATGCAAAAAAAATACGGTTTTTGAATCAGGTCAGAATCGAGTTCAAACTCGATAATGTCGAAATTGTGCGCAGCCGGGTTGAAAGCTATCAGCCGGTGGAAAAATTTGATTATGTGGTGGCCAGAGCATTGGCAGAACTCGGTCAGTTATGTGACTGGGCCCGGCCATTAACAAATTCAGGCGCACAGTTACTGGCACTCAAGGCCGAGCCTGGCACGGCTGAGCTGGCGGCCCTGACGGGCCAGACTTACCAGCAGCACAGTCTGAAAGTGCCCGGTATTGATGCACCACGCAGCCTGGTTGTTGTCCGTTTTGCCTAGTGGTTTGACGGTTAAGTTCCCGCAAGTCCAAAGGCCATGCCATAATAACCGGCCGGGCAGCGATCGCCGCAGTAGATGCAGCATCAGCATGCCTTTCATGGATATCAGCCTGATCGCGATAAGCACATACAGATAATGGCCAGGATAATCGCAGTCGCAAATCAAAAAGGCGGTGTCGGCAAGACCACGACCAGTGTCAATCTGGCGGCGTCGCTGGCGGCTGCGAAACGCCGCGTACTGTTGATTGATCTGGATCCGCAAGGCAATGCGACCATGGGCAGTGGTATTGATAAATACCAGATAGAGTCCACCAGTTACGATGTATTGATGGACGACAAGCCCATTCTTGAAGCGATCGTGCGGCCGGAACAGGGAGGCTTTGATTTATTGCCCGCCAATGGTGATCTGACCGGTGCGGAAGTTGGTCTGATGGATGAATTGGCACGCGAAATCCGGTTGCGCACTGCACTGGATCCGGTTCGGGATCAATACCAGTATATTTTTATTGATTGCCCGCCGTCACTGAACATGCTGACTGTGAATGCGCTGGTGGCAGCTAATGCCGTAATTATTCCGATGCAGTGCGAGTATTACGCACTCGAAGGTCTGACGGCGTTGACCGAAACAATTGAAAAAATCCGTAAATTATTGAATCCGGAATTACGTATTGAAGGTCTGCTGCGGACGATGTACGACCCGCGCAACAATCTGGCAACCGAAGTATCAGCACAGCTACAGCAGCATTTTGGTGACAAGCTATACAACACGGTGATTCCGCGTAATGTGCGGCTCGCGGAAGCGCCCAGTCATGGTTTGCCGGTATTACTTTATGATCGAACTTCGCGTGGCGCGCTGGCTTATCTGGCGCTGGCCGGCGAGATGTTGCGGCGCGAACGCGTCGCGGCCTGATTTGTATTTTATGAATTGTTTTCATGCGGGGCTTCCAGCCCCAATATTCTGTGATGTTTCCACGCCCTGACGGGCGCGGG
>JBBDSJ010000012.1:0-12626 GCA_040905025.1 Gammaproteobacteria bacterium | reverse complement strand
GCTTGAGTGGGCCGGCCATGCTGCAGATTTCGAGTTACTGGCAACCGGGTGATGTACTCAAACTGAATCTGCTACCCGACCATGATATGCATGAGTTGCTGATTGCCTGGCGACGCCGGCAACCACAGGCCATGCCGGAAAAACTGCTGACACAGTTTTTACCCAGACGGCTCGCGCAGGTACTAGTCAACCGGCATGGCCGGGATTTGCCGATGCAGGGCTATAGCAATCGGCAGTTGGCGGCACAGGCGGCGGCGATAAATGACTGGTCGTTGCAACCTGCTGGCACGGAAGGTTATCGAACCGCGGAAGTCACGCTCGGCGGTGTTGATACGCGCCAGATTTCGTCGCAAACGTTCGAATGCAACGCCATTGCGGGGCTGTTTTTCATTGGTGAAGTGCTGGATGTGACCGGACATCTGGGTGGCCATAATTTCCAGTGGGCGTGGGCGTCAGCCGTTGCCGCCGGCCAGGCGGTCTGAGGCGGGTTTTGAGCTGTTGCCGTCAAGGGCATACTATATAGGAACTTCAAACTGATAAACGAGAGCAGACGTGGTCGAGATGAAAGCTGGCCGGTCAGCATTACCAGCACCTGTTTGTGATATTTCCGCGATTTCCGAGCGCGAGCTGACGCGTGTCTGGGAGCAATTTGTCGATACCGGTGACTTTGGCAAGGTTTCACCGCGTGCGGTCATCGCCCGCAGCTGGGAGCGCAGCCGTCAGCAGGGTATTAATCCACACGCTGAGCGCGCACCTACAGTTTTTACCAATGCAGAGATTGAAGCCGGGCTGGCACGTGCCGATCTGGGTCAGGCCGGGCGCAAAATGCTGGACAGTCTGGCACATGTGGTCGATGGCACCCGGCATGTCATCGTACTGGCCGATGCCAATGGCCGGATTCTGTATTCGGTAGGCCACCGGCAGATTCAGGAAGAGCTGGAAGTCATCAATTTTTGTCCTGGCGGCAGCTGGCTCGAGCAAGATGCCGGTCCCAATGGTATCGGTACACCGCTGGCAGTGGGACGGCCGGAACTGGTGCTTGGCAGCGAGCATTATTGCCGTGGCTGGCAACCGTGGGTGTGCTATGGCGCGCCAGTCCTGGACGGCAACAGTCAGAACAAACAGCCGCTGGGTGTTGTGGATATTACCGGGCCTGCAAACAAGGCTTCACAGGAAGCTATGGTACTGGCAATGTCGATAGCACAATCGGTTGGTTCGGCGTTGTCAGTCATCAGCTATCAGCGGCGTGAACAACTGCGTGGCCTCGCCCGCGACAGGTACAGGCGCTGGCCGCAGACCAGTGTGTTGGTTGTCGATCAGCATGGCGCGATTGTTGATGCGAATGCCCACGCCGACCGGCGCTTCGGACCGGATTATCGTCATTTTTTCAATCAGCCTGTCAGCAAGTTTTTGCCGGATGTCTGGCATGCCATTGAAGCCAGCCTGCGGTTTGGGCGTGAAGGTGATGTGACGGTCAACATGCAATCGGAGGGTGGCATTTTGCAGCCTGTGCATTGCCGTATTGAACCGGTAGGAATGCCGGTAAATGACACTGAAGAATGCCTTGGTGCGCTGTTAATTCTGGAGCCACAACAGAATGCAGCGCTGATATCGCCCCGGGCGCCGGTGCAAAAACATGCCCAGACGGCGCGGTTCAGTTTTGACAGTATCGTCGGTAACTCGGAGCCGGTAAAACAATGCCTGCGTTTCGCCGAGGCGGCCGCCAGCGATCCGGCTGGCAATAGTGTCCTGCTGGTGGGTGAAACCGGTACTGGCAAGGAGTTACTGGCACACTCGATTCATGCGGCCAGCCGCCGTGCTTCAGGTCCGTTTATCGCAATTAACTGCGGCGCATTACCCGGCGATTTGATCGAAAGTGAATTATTCGGTTACAGCACCGGTGCTTTCACCGGGGCATGCCGGCAGGGACTGGCTGGAAAATTTGAACTGGCGCATAACGGTACGTTGTTTCTGGACGAGATTGATTCGCTTGCCCCTGATCTGCAGGCGAAATTCTTGCGGGTGCTGGATAACAAGGAAATCACCCGGCTGGGCAGTACCCAGCCATTGACTGTGGACGTTCGTATTATTGCGGCAGCGACACCGGATTTGCACAAGGCCCTGGCCGACGGATTGTTTCGACTCGATCTTTATCATCGTTTGTGTGTACTTGAAGTCGCCGTGCCGCCATTGCGTGAGCGCGGTGGGGATGTGGTGGTTCTGGCACAGTATTTTATTGACCAGCAATGCCAGTTTGCCGGCCGCAAGCCACTGCAAATGTCTGCTGAAGTAAAGACGTGGCTGGCAATGCATGCCTGGCCCGGCAATATTCGTGAATTGCGCAATCTGGCAATTCGCTGGGTGTTGACTGTGACTGGCACGACGATTGATATTGCTGATTTGCCAGCCGCAATACAGGATAACCGCAAACCGGAAGGTGCCGGGTCTGATGGCGCTGAAAATTCCAGTTTGCGCCGTGCCACAGATACACGTATTCGCCAGTTGCTGATAGAAACCGGCGGCAATGTCAGTGAGGCCGCACGCCGGCTCGGTGTTGACCGTAGCACGATCTATCGGCGTCAGCGGCGTTGGCGTAGCGAGCTTTCCTGATCAAGCAGGTTATGTATCAGTATCAGCGCAACCAATAACAAAAATTGTTGCAATGCTACAGTTTGCCTGTTGCATTCCGCGACAGTTGTTACCCGGCCGGTATACATTGCGGGCCTTGAATCTTCGGGTTTTTGTATTCAAGTTACTGATTAACAATAGATATAGTAAATAAAAAGCTTGATTTTCAGATTTGGTACGATTCCTGCTCTGCAATGAGGTGCGCAAGTCGTCAACGTCACATCAACGTTGCCCGACTGGCGTTCTATATGCCGCCATCCTTCGTTTTCCAAAGGTTCGGGCAAGCGGCATATCCTCAGGCAGGCCGCAATGCGGCCTGCTCTTTTTTACGTGTTAAAATCTGTACGAGTACCTGAAAATGCAGTTGTATTGCTGACCGGGACGCTGGTTGTGCGTTACTGGCGGGATTGCACATTTTCATCGTCCCGCGTTTGGTAATTGCCTTTCAGGGATTTAGTGAATCTCTGAGTAAAACAGAGGTTCCTTGAATTATTCAGAGCGTTGTTTATGAAGATACATCTGGAATCCGGGCCTGGTTCGCATGCACTTGTGTAAAGCCTGGCTACTACACAACAATAACTAAAACAGACCTGTCCGCACAGAAGAGGAGGCTTGTCATGTCGGAAGTGAAGATCCATCCGGTTAGCGATGCTGCTGCCAAGCATGCGCATATCAATCGGGAACAGTATGAAGCCATGTATCGACGTTCACTCGAGGATGCCGATACGTTCTGGGCCGAACAGGCCGATCAATTTCTGTCCTGGGATAAACTCTGGGACAAGGTGCAGGACTGCGATTTCACTAGCGCAAATATCAAGTGGTTCATCAATGCGCGATTGAATATCAGTTATAACTGCCTGGACAGGCACCTGGAAAAACGCGGTGATCAGACGGCGATTATCTGGGAAGGTGATGATCCGGCTGAATCAAAACATATCAGCTATCGTGAATTGCATGAGCAGGTCTGCCGGTTTGCGAATGTATTGAAAGACCGTGGCGTTAAACAGGGCGACCGGGTGTGTATCTACATGCCGATGATCCCGGAAGCCGCAGTCGCCATGCTGGCATGCGCGCGCATCGGTGCGGTGCATTCGATTGTATTCGGGGGTTTTTCGCCTGAAGCCCTGAAAGACCGGATTATTGATTCCGACACTGCCGTCGTCATTACTGCAGATGAAGGTTTACGTGGTGGCAAGGCTGTGCCGCTGAAAGCAAATGCCGACAAGGCGGTGCAGGCATGTTCATGTGTAAAAACCGTTATTGTTGTCAAACGCACCGGTGGCAAAGTCGCCTGGGACGACAACCGCGATGTCTGGTATCACGATGCCGTGGCGAATGCGAGTGCTGATTGTGAACCGACATCAGTCGATTCCGAGGATCCGCTTTTCATCTTGTATACATCCGGCTCTACCGGTAAACCCAAGGGCGTGTTGCATACCAGCGGTGGTTATCTGTTGTATGCGGCAATGACACACAAGTATGTGTTTGATTACCATGATGGTGATATTTACTGGTGTACGGCCGATGTCGGCTGGGTGACCGGCCATAGTTATATTGTTTATGGCCCTCTGGCCAATGGTGCAACAACACTGATGTTTGAAGGTGTACCGACATATCCGGATGCCGGCCGTTTCTGGCAAGTGGTTGAAAAACACAAGGTCAATATTTTTTATACTGCGCCTACTGCCATTCGCTCATTGATGGGGCAGGGCGATGAACTGGTAACAAAAACCAACCGCAGCAGCCTGCGCATTCTTGGTACCGTTGGCGAGCCAATCAATCCGGAAGCCTGGGAATGGTATTACAACGTGATTGGTGAAAAGCGTTGTCCGGTGATCGATACCTGGTGGCAAACCGAAACCGGTGGCCATTTGATCACGCCGCTACCGGGTGCGACTGATCTGAAAGCAGGTTCGGTCACCTTGCCGTTTTTCGGTATTGAACCGTGCCTGGTCGATGACAAGGGCAAGGAGCTGGATGGTCCTGCAGAGGGTGCGTTATGTATCAAGCGAGCCTGGCCGGGGATGATGCGCAGTATTTATGGTGACCACCAGCGGTTTCTGGATACCTATTTCAAGATGTTTCCGGGCAAGTACTTCAGCGGTGATGGCGCACGTCGTGATGAGGATGGCTATTACTGGATCACCGGCCGAATCGACGATGTCATCAATGTATCCGGTCATCGTATGGGCACGGCCGAAGTTGAAAGTGCGCTGGTGTTGCATGAAGCTGTGGCTGAGGCCGCCGTTGTCGGCTATCCGCATGATGTCAAGGGTCAGGGTATCTATGCCTATGTCACACTAATGAAAGGGGTTGAGCCCAGCGAGGAGTTGCGCAAGGAACTGGTCAAACATGTCCGTACCGAGATTGGTCCGATTGCGTCACCGGACCTGATTCAATGGGCGCCGGGCCTGCCGAAAACCCGCTCCGGCAAGATTATGCGCCGTATTTTGCGCAAGATCGCTGCCAATGAACTGGAAAATCTCGGCGATACCAGTACACTGGCCGACCCGTCTGTAGTCGATAATCTGATTGACCAGCGTGCTAACCAATAAAGAAGCTCTGATTAATTCATCCATGAATACTGCATCCTTGGCTCCGTTAGCGGCACATCCGTGTGCCACTCCTCAGAGCACGAGCAGTGCTACAGGGATGTAGCGTTTACGAAGCAAAGGATGCAATATCGAAAATTGTGATTTTCAATTTTCTTCAATTTTCAACCACTTAAGTGGTTGAAAATTGGTAGTACATCCATGTACTGCTGGAACCTCTGAATAAATCAGAGGTTCCATAAGTGGAAATCTGATTAACCCCGGATTTCCGGAATATTTGCCATAAGGAAAATTTGTAACGTATGAACCTGGACAGAGTAGGCTCGGGCGCCAATCCACCCGAAGAAATCAATGTCGTCGTCGAGATCCCGATTTACAGTGATCCGGTCAAGTATGAGCTCGACAAGGAGACCGGCGCGATGTTTGTCGATCGGTTTCTGAATACGTCGATGCGCTACCCGTGCAACTATGGCTATGTGCCACGCACCCTGTCACTGGATGGTGATCCGGTTGATGTGATTCTGGCCACGCCGATGCCCTTGATTCATGGTTCGGTGATCCGGTGCCGGCCGATCGGCGTACTGCATATGACAGACGAAGCCGGTGACGACAGTAAAGTGCTGGCAGTGCCAATCGACAAGGTCTCGAAATTTCACCGTAACGTGAACTCCTACACCGATTTGCAACCGGCGCTGCTGGACCAGATCAGCCATTTCTTTGAGCATTACAAGGATCTGGAGCCGAACAAATGGGTCAAGATCAAGGGTTGGGAGGACACGCAGTCGGCCAAGAATGAAATCATGTCCTCGATGGAGCGCTATAAACAGGAGCCGGACAAACCTCGTTTCTAGCTCATTTTTGTTATTAAGCTATTGAAATAAAAGCATTTCTTAAAAACTCGGTAATGAACCGGGTTTTTCTTTTCCAGGCCCGGAAAATTGTCAAAAAAAGATCATCGAATTATGCCAGTGCAGCGCTTGACAGCACCCGGCAGCTGTTATATTGTGCAACGCAACAATTGTGCATTGCACAATTTTCGCGATAAACGTAATGAACAACCTGAATCTTTGGAGCAAAGACTATGCAAAACGAAATTTTTGAACAACTTACCCAGGCTGGCAAAGCCTCTTATGAAACCTTTCAGCAGCTGGGCGACATCAACAGCAAAGCCCTGCAGAAGCTGACCGAACTGCAGTTTTCTGTTGCCACTCTCGGCATTGAAAGCAGCGTCGAGCAGGCCAAACTGCTGAGCAGCACCAACAACTACAAGGATCTGGTTTCCGTCGAATCTGAACTCGCCAGCGACTACGGCAACAAGCTGGTTGACCTGACCAAGCAGACCGCCGCTGTACTGAATGAGTCCGGCGAAGAAGTCATGGCCTGGTTTGAGAAGAGTGCTGAAACAATAACTGATACCGCCAAAACCAATGCCAAGAAGACAACGGCAGCGGCCAAGAAAGCGGCTTAAGATCAGTTTTAAAGTTGAGTTCTGTCTGCATCCCGTCATCAGGCCGGGATGCATGATTATTTAATACAGAGTGTTGCTAATGTTGGCTGTAAAACAGACAGCTTCAGCTTGACCGGTTCAACTACGAACCATGAATTCGAATGATCTCATGATGGAGCTATCGCTTCATCTACCCATACCCACGAGGGTTTGACGATGAATAACACTTCCCATGCGCAGATGCTGGCTGGGTTGGAAATTCTGGCGCCGATCAAACCAGACTACGAAAAAATCCTGACTCCTGATGCGCTGGCCTTTGTAGAGCAACTGGTGCGTGCATTCCAGCCTGAGGTTGAACGGCTAATGCAGCGGCGTCAGGAACGCCAGGCACAGCTTGATGCCGGCGAATTACCCGATTTTCTGGAAGAAACCCGCAGCATTCGCGAAGCTGAATGGCAGGTCGCATCGATCCCGCATGATTTACATGACCGCCGTGTCGAAATCACCGGTCCGGTGGATCGCAAGATGGTTATCAATGCGCTGAATTCCGGCGCCCGCGTATTTATGGCCGATTTTGAGGATTCATCCAGCCCGACTTGGGATGCGATTATGCAGGGTCAGGTCAACCTGTACGATGCTGTGTGGCGCCAGATTGACTTTACTGCAGCAAACGGCAAGCACTACAAACTCAAGGATAAACCCGCGACATTGTTTGTGCGTGCACGCGGCTGGCACATGATCGAGAGTCATGTGCGACTGGATGGCCGGCCGGTACCGGCCGGCTTGTGGGACTTTGGCCTCTACTTTTTCCATAATGCCAGACAGTTAATCAATAACGGCACGGGCCCGTATTTCTATCTGCCAAAAATGCAGTCACATATAGAAGCACGGCTGTGGAACGATATATTCAAGTTTGCCCAGGATGTGCTGGCTATTCCGCGCGGCACGATACGTGCAACGGTGTTGATTGAAACAATCCTCGCTGCGTTTGAGATGGATGAAATCCTCTACGAGCTGCGTGAACATTCAGCTGGCCTGAATTGCGGCCGTTGGGACTATATTTTCAGTTTTATAAAATGTTTCCGGCGTCAGCCCGGGTTCGTCCTGCCGGATCGCAGCCAGATCACGATGACCACGCACTTTATGCGTTCCTATTCACAACTGCTGATCAAGACCTGTCATCGTCGTGGTATACACGCGATGGGCGGTATGGCCGCACAGCTGCCGGTCAAGGAAGATGCCGATTTGAATGAAATGGCGATGACCAAGGTACGGCGCGACAAGGAAAGGGAAGCGCGTGACGGGCATGATGGCTCCTGGGTGGGTCACCCGGCGCTGGTGCCTATTTGTGAACAGGTATTCAACCAGTATATGCCGGATGCCAATCAAATCATGCGCCAGCGTGATGATGTGGTGGTAACTGCCGGTGATCTGCTAAAGTTACCCGAAGGCACGATTACAATTAGCGGACTGATGAACAATGTCAGCGCGGCATTGCGCTATACTGAGGCATGGCTCGGTGGCCTCGGTGCAGTCCCCATCTATAATATGATGGAAGATGCCGCCACCGCCGAAATCGCACGTGCGCAGATTTGGCAGTGGATCCAGTACCCGAAAGGCATACTCAATGACGGCCGCGCGGTGACTGAAGAAATGTTTCGCCGGGTACTGGCGCATGAGCTCGAGCTCATCAAGATTCAGCATGGTGAGCAGTACTACCGCGAGCGGCAGTTTGCAGCGGCTGCAGCGTTGCTGGACAAGATGATCACCGGCAATCAATTGCCGGACTTCCTCACACTGGAAGCCTATGAGCAGTTATCAGAATTACATGCTGGTTGAGGCATCATTATCAGGTACCGAAACAGTTACATACACAAGACTCTATGCAAGTGAAAAAATATCATGACTGACAAAAATCCCTTTTCGTTCTGGAACAAAGAAGTAATGGAGACCCAGCGCCGCTACATGGATGCCTGGGCTTCACTCAGCAAGGAGGCCACCGGCAGTACAGGTGAGCAGGCTGGTAATGGCGCCGATAATCCCTGGAACAAGGCACTTGAGTACTGGTGGCAGTCTGTGGCGCAGACGGCACCGGATGGCACCCGTGACATCTATAGCAAGCTGATTGAGCAAACCCAGAGCTTTTATTTCATTACCGATCAGTTAAGCCGTTTCATGCAGGGATTGGCAGAGATTGGCCAGCAGGGCGATGAATGGCGCGAGCAGCTCGACGCACATTTTGAACAGATGAAAAAATACATGATGCATGCACAGCAGGCCGGCAACAGTGCCTCAGACACGCCGTTCAGCGCCTGGCAAATGCCGATGGACAATATGCTGCGGTCAATGTCATCGACATCATTGTTCCCGGGCGATTTCCTGCAGGGGTTCAAACCGGATGGAGCACAACAGGCAGCTGACAAATTCCTGTCTGTTCCCGGTGTTGGCTATACGCGCGAATCGCAGGAGCAACTCCAGGAAGGCATGCGGCTGTGGCTGAAATATCAAAATACGTCCAATGAATATCAATCAGCCATGGCGCAGACGGCTATCAAGGCACTTGATATCATGAAAGAGCGTTTGCTACAGATGGCTGCAGAAGACAAGGCAATTACCAAATTGCGCGAAGTCTATGATCTCTGGGTTGATTGCAACGAGGAAGCCTACGCCGAATTTGTTTACAGCGAGGAATACTCAAAACTCTATGGCCGCATGGTGAATGACCTGATGGCCGTCAAGAAGTATGGCCGTACTGTCATGGATGAAAGCATGAATGCCATGAACATGCCAACGCAGAAAAGCATGACAACCATGCAAAGGCGCCAGCAGGAAATGCGTCGTGAGAGCATCAGTACTCGCAGTCGGCTGGCTGCACTGGAAAAACAGATGCAGTCCCTGCAGGGTCAGCCAGCAAAACCGGTACCGGCAGCCAAAACTGCGAGTAGCGGAGCTGATAAAAAAGCTGATGCTGCAGTCACCAAGAAGAAAACTAGTCGCAAGAAAACCAGTAAAAAGAAAACCAGTAAAAAGAAAACCGGTAAAAAGAAATCCTAACGAGGAATCGTCGCCATGTTTCCGTTCCAAATGCGTCCTGACCAGATAAGTCAGGAAATTAATGAATTCAATAACAAGCTCAGCCAGGGTTTTCAGACCCTGAGTGAAGTCGGCGAGATAGAAGTCGGCGTTTCTGAAAAAGAGCCCGTCTATTCAGAAGACAAGCTGGTCCTTTATCATTTCAAGCCACGCGTAGAAAAAGTCAGCAAAACACCGTTGCTGATTGTTTATGCGCTGGTAAACCGGCCATATATGGCTGATATGCAGGATGGCCGTTCCCAGATTCAGGGCTTGCTTGATGCCGGCCAGGATGTTTACCTGATTGACTGGGGCTACCCGGATGCGGCAGATCGCTTTCTCGATCTGAATGACTACATTAACGGCTATATAGATCGTTGTGTCGACGTTATCCGTGACAAGCATGACCTGAAAAAGATTAATCTGCTTGGGATATGTCAGGGCGGGGCATTCAGTCTTTGCTACAGCGCCCTGCATGGCGACAAGGTCAGGAATCTGGTTACCACTGTAACGCCAGTGGATTTCCATACCAAAAATGATTTGTTGAGCCTGATGGTTCGCAATATTGATGTCGATCTGATGATGGACTCAATGGGGAATGTTCCCGGCGAACTCCTGAACTGGACGTATCTGAATCTGAAACCGTTTACCCTGATGGGCCAGAAGTATCTCGACCTGGTAAATATTCTTGATGATACCGAGAAAGCCCGCAATTTTATGCGCATGGAGAAATGGATTTTTGATAGTCCGGATCAGGCCGGCGAAGCTTTCCGCCAGTTTACCAAGCAGTTTTACCAGCAAAATGGCCTGGTCAAGGGCACTGTAAAGATTGGTAACGATACTGTTGATTTGCAGAACATCAAGTTGCCGGTATTGAATATCTATGCTGCCAGTGACCACCTGGTGCCACCTGATTCCTCCAGGGCCTTACGCGGCTGTGTCGGTACCGATGACTATACGGAAATTGAATTCCCTGGTGGCCATATTGGCATCTATGTCAGCGGCAAGGCACAGAAGATGATTCCACCGGCAGTGAGCGAGTGGTTAAAAGAACGTAGCTAATGGCTTAATCATCAAAATGCTTTCTGCCGGTCTGCTACAGGCTGGATCGGAATTGTGTATCGTTGAGTAATGTAAAGGCCGGGTGATATTTCACCTGGCCTTTTACGTTGGCGAGCGCATCCTTGCGCAATTCCAGTGTCATGAATGCCTGCGCTGGCACAGCGTATTCACACCGTAAGCCGAAGTCCATGGCGGGCCGGAAACCAAAGCGTGGATAGAAAGTTGAGCTGCCGAGCACAAATACAGCATGCGCGCCGATACGCAGGCACATCTCCAGTCCTTCCTGTATCAGCCGCGAGCCAATTTTTCTGTTTTGCCAGCCGGGGCTACTGCTACCGGGCCAAGCCCCAGCCACAAGGGGGTATCCGGGTTGAATTGCATCGGGCTGAAAAATATATGGCCGATAACCTCGCCGTTTTTTCTGCAACCAGCGATAGTTTTGGTTTTGCCTCACTCCGCAGCGTTTTAACCAGCGCTGCTTCCTGCTCCCGGCCAAAGGCCGCAGATATTAATGTATCAACAGCAGTCTCATCATGACGGGTTTCGTAACGAATTCTGGTCATCAGCGTCTGGCCCGGGTTAAAAGATGATCTGCAAACGAGTCTGGAATAGTGCCGGTTCAGCATTTACGAAGGCACCACCCCGGATCGAAAGCACCTTGATATATTCAGTATTAAGCCGTACTTGCCGGCTTGAATACCAGCTTAATCCCAGCGCCAGATTCCTTTGATGGCCGCCACGGATATCTGCAACGTTGAGATCCAGGCTGCTCAGGCGTAGGCAAAGCTGCCAGGCACCATAACCGCCATTCAGGCTATCGCGGGCAGGTTTAACCCGGCCGTCCGGCTCATTGAATTTGCAATAAAACAACATCATTATCGATAAACTCAAGCTCTAGGTGCCAGTGCTGTGCAATCCAGCAGAAGGTCGAGTCACTATAGAAAGCTACATGGGTCGGGTCGCGAATGTAGTGCCAGTTCCGGAAGGCAGTGGAGTCTCTGACGCGTTTGGTCATTATGCCAAGCCAGCCACCGGGACGCAGCTGCCTGATCAAGCGATCGAGTTCAATTGCCGGATGATGCAGATGCTCGATAACTTCAGTGCAGGTAATGAAATCGTACTGCATTTGCCAGACGGAAGTGTCCGGAAAATAAAAATGATCATACAGACGCATATTTTTCCCGGCATCGGCCAACATATCAGCCAATGCCGGTCCGGGACCGCAGCCAAAATCAAGGCCATTACACTGGTTCGCAGTCAGGCACTCGAGCAAGGGTGCTGCCAGTCTGTTCAGAAAGTTTCGATAGCCGGGATCATTAATATAATTTTCATGCTGATCATAATGCGCTTGTTCCTGTGTCTCGGTCAGGTATTCACTTGTAGCCACGAATACCAGTGAACAAAGTTTGCAAAGCCAGTAATGGCGAACATTATCCTGATGATAATGAATAATATTTCTGTGCATGCAAAGCGGACACTGCAAATCAGCCAACATTGCTATACATATAAACAGAAATGCTGAACAAAAGATATTTCTGCATAATCCTGCGGGGATAAGGCATCAGGGGAAATTTATGATTTAGCGTGGCGGGAATAAACATCTGCGCATGCATGGGACAGCCTGATCGTTAGGTTAGCTGAGTCTGGCGTATCGGCACCTGAGTATGTTTTATTGGCATCGGCTAATTAAATCTAAGGAAGCTCTGATTTATTCAGGGGTTCCTGCAGTACAGGGATGTACTGCCATTTTTCAACCAATTAAGTGGTTGAAAAATGAAGAAAATCGAAAATCACAATTTTCGATATTGCATCCTTTGCTACGTGACCGCTACATCCATGTAGCACTGCTCGTGCTCTGAGGAGTG
>JBBDSJ010000011.1:0-2105 GCA_040905025.1 Gammaproteobacteria bacterium | reverse complement strand
CCGACGGCTTTTCGGGCGTCACCAGCCTGTTTTTCATGTCATTGAATTGTCAATAAATTTCAACGGCGCTTTAATGAACCCCGCTGGCATTTCAGGGTCATATCTGCCAGAATTCGTCCATCTTTATGCATTGTGGAGGTAAGCAGTAATGAGTCAGCAAGAATACGCTGTCGCCAGACCAAGTGAATCAGTACTGGCAACCAACAAGGTAATTCGTAACACCTATATGCTGTTATCACTGACATTGCTGTTCAGTGCAGCTACGGCAGGCGTATCCATGGCCATGAATCTGCCGCATCCGGGCTTATTGATCACGCTGGCCGGTTATTTTGGTCTGCTGTTTCTGACCAGCTACCTGCGTAACAGTGTCTGGGGGCTGGCCGCTGTGTTTGCCCTGACCGGTTTTATGGGCATTACACTTGGCCCCATACTTAATATGTATATAGCCGCATTCGCCAATGGTACTCAGCTGGTGATGATGGCGCTGGGAGGCACGGGTGCCATTTTTATTGGCTTGTCAGCTTATGCCCTGACCACAAAGAAAGACTTCAGCTTCATGGGCGGCTTTTTGATGGTAGGCATTCTGGTCGCGTTTCTTGCCGGCCTCGGTGCTGCCATCTTCAGTCTGCCGGGTCTGGCGCTGGCCGTATCAGCAATGTTTGTATTGCTGATGTCGGGTTTGATCCTCTGGGAAACCAGCAACATCATCCACGGCGGTGAAACCAACTATATTATGGCAACGGTGACGTTGTATGTGTCGATATACAATCTGTTCACCAGTCTGCTGCATCTGCTGGGGGCTTTCTCCGGCGAAAATTAAACCGGGCAGTAAATTACCCGGCCAAAAGCCCCGGCACGTCCGGGGTTTTTTTATGTGCATCGCACAAGATTTCGTTATATGTTATCGCCAGTTTGAATATAAGCCGTCGAATTGACGTGCTAGGATGCGCGTTTGATCGGGTTCGAACATCGTATCGAGAACAATAACTTTCATTTAGCCTGGAGATTTTGGTGATGAAGATTGGCATACCAAAGGAGATCCATGCCGGTGAGCGGCGGGTTGCGTTAACACCCGAAACCGCGCAACACCTGCAAAAACTCGGATTTACTGTTGCGTTGGAAAGCGGGGCCGGCAGTGAGGCGAATTTTCCTGACGCCGCCTACAGTGAAGTGGGTGTAAATATTGTCAGTGATGTCAAAGCCCTGTGGCTTGATTCCGACATTATTCTCAAGGTGCGTGCGCCGGAAGAACACCAGGGGCTTGGTGTACACGAGGCCGAGTTGTTACGTGAAGGTGCCACACTCATCAGCTTCATCTGGCCGGCCCAGAATGAAGACCTGATGCAGAAACTGGCGGCACAGAAAGTTAATGTGCTGGCAATGGACAGTGTGCCGCGTATCTCGCGTGCACAAAAGCTTGATGCGTTAAGCTCCATGGCCAACATCGGCGGCTACCGTGCGATTATCGAATCTGCCGAGCATTTCGGTCGTTTCTTTACCGGCCAGATCACCGCTGCCGGCAAAATTCCACCGGCAAAGGTACTCGTAATCGGTGCCGGTGTGGCGGGCCTTGCCGCAATTGGCACCGCCAAGAATCTCGGCGCAATTGTTCGCGCCTTTGATACCCGCCCTGAAGTCGGTGAACAAGTGCAAAGCATGGATGCCGAATTTCTCGAAGTGGAAATGGACGATGAAGACGGTAGTGGTACGGGCGGTTATGCCAAACAGATGAGTGAAGAGTTTATTCGACGGGAAATGGAGATCTTTGCCGAGCAGGCCCGCGAAGTCGACATTATTGTCACGACCGCATTGATACCAGGCAAACCGGCTCCCAAACTCATTACGGCGGACATGGTGAAATCCATGCGCCCCGGCAGCGTGATTGTTGATCTGGCTGCCGAACAGGGTGGTAATTGTGAATTAACAGAATCAGGCAAGGTGGTGAACAAACACGGCGTGACGATTATCGGTTATACCGATTTGCCCAGCCGCCTGCCGACGCAGTCCAGTCAGCTCTATGGTACCAACCTGCGGCATTTGCTGACTGACCTGACACCGGAAAAGGATGGTGTCATCAATATCAATATGGAAGATGAAGTCATTCG
>JBBDSJ010000010.1:3482-13067 GCA_040905025.1 Gammaproteobacteria bacterium | reverse complement strand
ATC
Organism: Gammaproteobacteria bacterium; assembly: GCA_040905025.1. GTDB lineage: Bacteria > Pseudomonadota > Gammaproteobacteria > Methylohalomonadales > Methylohalomonadaceae > JBBDSJ01. The sequence continues at coordinate 13,064 of JBBDSJ010000010.1, read as the reverse complement.
GGTGTTCACGTTGAATCGGAATGGCTGTTCACCTTGGGCCGGAATATGCAATCCTGCACTCCGATCGTGGCAGTCAGTTTCGTAGCCATGATTACCAGACGTTTCTTAAGCGCAACACGTTGCTTTGTTCCATGAGTGCAGTGGGGCACTGCGGTGACAATGCGGCTTGCGAGGGTTTTTTTGGCATGCTCAAGCGCGAACGCGTAAACCATCGAAGTTACCCAACACTGGACGTGGCCAAAGCCGATATATTTAATTACATTGAGCGCTTTCACAATCCGCGGATGCGACGACGAGTTGCCAAGCGTGATCTGGCGTTTTCAGCTTTCTTAAAACCGTCCGTGGAAACGGGGTAGAACCCCATATTCTGTTCAATAGCTAAGAATAGCTATCAGGGGTATTTACATATGAATTTACAGTTGCACGAGCAACTAAAAGGCCATATCTGGGAAGTTGCCAACCGTCTTCGTGGCCCCTATCGCCCGCCGCAGTACCGCCTGGTTATGCTGCCTATTGTGGTGTTGCGTCGTCTGGATTGTGTTCTTGAGCCCACCAAAGACAAGGTGCTCAAGCAATACGAGAAGCTGACTGCTCAGGATATGCCGGAAAGCGCCATGCAGAAGCTGCTTGGTAAAGCGGCTGATCCCTCGCGTACTCATCCGCTCTACAACACCAGTCCGTTTACCTTTGAGAAGTTGCTGGGCGATGCGGAGAACATCGCGCCCAATCTAGTTGCTTATATCAACGGCTTTTCTCCCACGGCCCGCGCCATTTTCGAGCGCTTCAAGTTCACCGATCAGATCGAAAAGCTTGATGCCAGCAATCGGCTGTTCACCATCGTCAAGGCCATGGCGGAAGTGGACTTACACCCGGATCGCATCGACAACCTGCAAATGGGTTACCTGTTCGAGCATCTGGTGATGCGCTTTAACGAGCAGGCCAACGAAGAGGCCGGTGATCACTTCACCCCGCGCGAGGTCATCCGTCTGATGGCCAATCTGATCTACACCGGCGAGCAGGATGTCTACACGCCGGGCATTTACCGTACTATTTACGACCCGGCTTGTGGCACCGGTGGCATGTTATCGGAGTCGGAAAAATTTATTCTTGGCCAGAACGAAGACGCCAATCTTGCTCTCTTCGGACAGGAGTACAACGACGAATCCTGGGCCATCTGCTGTTCGGACATGCTGATTAAGGATGAAGACACCAGCAGCATCGTACTTGGTGACACCCTGGGCGACGGCAAGACCCGTGACGGGTTCGAGGGCAAGCGATTCCACTACCTGCTGGCCAATCCACCTTTTGGCGTGGAGTGGAAAGACCAGAAAACTGTTGTCGAGAAGGAACACAAGGAGATGGGATTTACCGGGCGCTTCGGTGCCGGGCTGCCGGCCATCAATGACGGCTCGCTGCTGTTCCTTCAGCACATGATTTCCAAGATGCACCCCTACAAGGAAGGGGATGAGGATGCGGCCGGTTCCAAGATTGCCATTGTCTTCAACGGCTCACCGCTGTTTTCCGGTGATGCCGGCTCGGGCCCATCGAATATCCGCCGCTGGATTATCGAAAACGACTGGCTCGATGCCATAGTTACGCTGCCCGACCAGCTCTTTTACAACACAGGCATCTTTACCTATGTCTGGTTGGTGACTAACCGCAAGGCTCCAGAACGGCGCGGCAAGGTGCAGTTGATCGACGGCACGCGCTTTTTCCAGCGCATGAAGAAAAGCCTCAACAACAAACGCAACGAAATTACCGAAGAGCAAATCCGCCACCTGACCCGCCTGTACGGCAATTATCGGGATGGTGAGACAGCCGAGGTCAAGATCAACGGCGACACCGAAACCCGCGTGGTCTCACGACTTTTCGAGAACCGCGAGTTTGGCTTTCTCAAGGTCACGGTAGAGCGCCCCCTGCGCATGAACTTCGAGGCCACCCCGGAGCGCATCGCCCGGCTGGAAGAGCAGACCGCTTTTGCTAACCTGGCCACCTCCAAAAAACGCAAGAACAAAAAAGCAGCGCGGAAAGAAATTGAGGCGGGCCGCGAACAGCAAGACGCGATCCGGGCAGTACTAACTAAACTGAAAAGTAAAGGCTGTTACATGGACCGGGCTGTCTTCGAAGCGGATCTTCTGGCTGCAGCCAACCGCGCAGACGTAAAAATTGCTACTGCCATTAAGAAAGCAATCTTCGTGGCACTGGGCGAACGTGACCCTGAAGCCGAGATTTGCCGGGACAGCAAGGGCCGAGCAGAGCCGGACAGTGAATTGCGCGATACTGAAAACATTCCGCTGCCACCAAGCACCGAGCTGCCATTACCCATGCAGTTTGGCCCGGACAAACCCAATGACGAGCTGGTAGAAACTTTCAGAAAGGACATTGACGCCTATATGGCGCGCGAAGTGCTGCCCCATGTGCCCGATGCCTGGGTGGATTACAGCAAAACCAAGGCGGGTTACGAGATCCCGATCAACCGGCATTTTTACGTCTACAAGCCGCCGCGTCCGCTGTTTGAGATCGAAAAGGAAATCACCTTGCTGGAGGGGGAGATTGCTGGATTGTTGAAGGGGTTGGTGAAATGAGCTACTTCGCCAGCAGTGATGAGTTGCCCGCCTGGGTTGCAGCTTTGCCAGATAGCTGGGATAGCGACTGGCTTAAGTGGAGCGTTCGACTTTCAACAGAAAGACCTTCGGAGGAGGAACAGTCGCAGCTGCCATATATATCTAACGAAGACATTTCGTCGTGGACTGGCAAGTTACTGAACGATCACCCGCAACCTACAGAATCCGATGGGCGGAGGTTTCAGGTTGATGATGTGCTTTTGAACAAACTCCGGCCTTATCTTGCCAAGGTTTATCACGCTGATTTCGACGGCGTGAGTTCTGGCGAATTACTTTGTCTACGTTCCTCAGATACAGTTCTGCCACGTTTTCTGTTCTATGTGCTGACTTCCAAAGGATTCATTGACAGCATTGACGCGGAAACCTTTGGATCAAAAATGCCCCGCGCCGATTGGGAAATCGTCGGTCACCAACCATTGCCTTTACCGGGCCTCGAAACCCAACGCCGCATCGCACAGTTTCTGGATGAAAAGACAGCACGCATCGACGGCCTGATCGAAAGGAAATGCGTCCTGCTGGACCGCCTGGCCGAAAAGCGCCAGGCCCTGATCACCCGCACCGTCACCAAGGGCCTGAACCCCGACGCTCCCATGAAGCCCTCTGGCATCGACTGGCTGGGGGATATTCCGGCGCATTGGGAGGTAAAACGATTGAAGTTCCTTGGTAAAACTCGCTACGGCTTAGGCGAGCCTCCCGCGAAGGACGATGATGGTATTCCATTCATAAGAGCGACCGATATTTATCGGGGAACAGTCGATCTTTCACAGGTGCAGCGGGTTGACATAAATGCAGTTCCCTGGCATCGCAAACCTGCGTTACAGGCCGGAGAAATTCTCGTCGTGCGGAGTGGTGCATATACCGGGGATAGCGCACTCGTTACCGAGAACTTGGCTGGTTTTGTCGCTGGGTATGACATGGTTTTTTCGGCAGATAGTGCTGTTTCCGAGTTTATAGCCTTTGTATTGTTATCAAAGTTCATGTTGCAAGGACAAATTTACCTTGCACGGCAACGAGCGGCGCAACCACATCTGAATGCAGAAGAGCTTGGTGGGTTCATTACTGCATTACCTCCACTGACTGAGCAGCCTGAAATATCGAAATACCTTTCAGGGGAATTCTCCCGCCAAAGATACGTAGAGGCTAAAATAGAGAAATCCATTGATCGACTATCAGAATATCGAGCCGCTCTCATCACCGCCGCCGTAACCGGCCAAATCGAAGGACTGCAATGATGTTGGTCGCTATAATGGCCAAAGAGGTAAAACCATCATGACCCGCGTCGCTGTCAGTCCCGAACTTGTCCAGTGGGCCCGCGAGCGCGCCCATCTGGATATGGACGCACTTGCCGCCCGATTCCCCAAGCTTCCCGAGTGGGAGCGGGGTGAGGTGCAGCCGACGTTCAAGCAACTGGAAGATTATGCCAGTGCCACCCACGTGCCGTTTGGCTATCTGTTTCTGCCTGAACCGCCGGATATCCCTATGCCGATTCCGGATTTTCGTACGGTGCAGAATCAGCAGCTTCGCTCTGCCAGTCCAGACCTGCTGGATACCATTTATGCCATGCAGCGGCGCCAGGCCTGGTTAAGGGAAACCCGTCTGGAGTGTGAAGCTCCTTCGCTTGAATTTGTCGGTAGCGCGCGCCTGACTGACGAGCCGGCGGCCATAGGTCGGGAAATGCGCCGCTTATTGGGCTTGGAAGACGGCTGGGCGGCCAATGTGCACACCTGGCAGGAGGCAGTTAGTGCCTTGCGCACTGCGATTGAAGCACTGGGGGTGATGGCGATCGTTAATGGCGTGGTGGGCAACAATACCCATCGTGTTCTGAATGTGGAGGAGTTTCGCGGCTTTGCGCTCAGTGATGAGTATGCGCCGTTGCTCTTCGTTAATGGCGCGGATGCCAAGTCTGCACAGATGTTTACGCTGGCGCATGAGCTGGCCCATCTCTGGTTGGGCGCGCAAGGCTCCGGCTTGTCCGGTTTTTCTGGCATTTTCCCGGACGGCGGTGCGGTAGAAACATTCTGTGACCGGGCAGCGGCCGAGTTTCTGGTACCGGAGGCGGAGTTGCGCACTAACTGGCCGGAAGTGCGGCGAGAAGCAGCGCCCTTTGAATTACTGGCACGTTGGTTCAAGGTAAGCCCTATTGTTATCGGTCGCCGGGCGATGGACCTGCGTCTGGTGGAACGCCAGTATTTCTTCGATTTTTATGAAGCGTATATCCGCCAGGAACACAGACAAAAGCAAGGGGCTGGCGGTGGCGGGGACTTTTACAATAATCAGAATACCCGTGTCGGCAGCCTGTTTGCGGAGCAGGTGATCTGCGCCGCCAAAGAGGGACGCATTGGCTTCAAGCAAGCCTATGATCTGACCGGATTGAACGGCGGCGCATTTCAGGAATATGCCCGCCGTCTGGGAATGGAGTTGCCCTAAGGATGTATGTAATTGATTCCGATGTCTTGATTACTGCCAAAAACAGTTATTACGCTTTTGACTTGTGCCCTGGGTTCTGGAACAGCCTGTTGGTTCAGCACCGGGCTGGACAGGTTTACAGCCTGGATCGCAATCGGATGGAGCTTTTGCAAGGCAGAGACGATGATGACTTGGTAAGGTGGGTAAATGAATCGGTACCCGCTGGCTTTTTTCTCAGCACGCATCAGGCTGATGTGGCGGCTGCTTATACCGATATCATGATGTGGGTTCAGCGCAATCCTCAGTATTTCGATAGCGCCAAAGCCCAATTTGCCACTGGCGCCGATGGTTGGCTAGTAGCCTATGCTCGGGTGAATGATTGCGTTGTGGTAACCCAAGAGGAGCCTCGCCCGGAATCGCGCAATCAGATCAAGCTTCCTGATGTATGCAATCAATTTGGCGTCCGTCCTGAGAATGTCTTTACCATGCTCCGAGCCTTGCAGGTGCAATATCACTGATTATTGGGGAGAGACGGATGTCCGGCCATACCGAACAGGATTTTGAAATAGCCATTGAAGCCGGTCTGGTTGGCGCGGGTAGTTATGATAAGCGCGACGCTGGCGCCTTTGATGAAGTCTTGGCCGTGTTTCCTGACGATGTAGCCGGCTTTCTGCAAGACAGCCAGTCTGGCAAGTGGGGGCAACTGGAAGCGCTCCTTGGTGATAAAACACGCTCAACAGTGCTAGACAGTCTCGCCAAGGAACTGGAGATCAAGGGCACGTTGCATGTGCTGCGCTATGGCTTCAAGTGCTATGGGAAAACCTTTCGTATGGCACATTTCCGCCCCAACTCCGGCATGAACCCGGACGCGGCAGCGGCCTATTCCAAGAACCGGCTGACCATTACTCGGCAAGTGGCCTTTACCTCAGTGATGAAGAAAGCCGACGGCAAGAATCGGCGCTGCATCATTGATGTAACTTTGAGCCTGAATGGATTGCCGGTGGTTACCGCCGAACTTAAAAACCCGCTTACTGGTCAACGCGCGGCAGATGCGGTCAAGCAATACATGCAGGAACGCGATGAGCGCGACCTGCTGTTTCACTTCAAGAAGCGCGCACTGGTGCATTTTGCCGTCGATCCGGACGAGGTGTGGATGACCACGTGTCTGAAGGGCAAGGAAACCGTTTTTCTGCCCTTCAATCGTGGACACAATCATGGCGCGGGTAACCCGCCGGTGGAGAACAACTGGAAAACTCATTATCTCTGGGATGAGGTGCTGGAAAAAGAAAGCTTGATGGATATTCTGCAACGCTTCATGCATCTGGAACTGAAGGAACGACAGATCAAGACTGACAAGGGCGTACGCACCGTCCGCAAGGAAACCATGATCTTTCCGCGTTATCATCAACTGGATGCGGTGCGGAAGCTGGTATTCCATGCGCAGGAGTATGGCTCCGGACACAATTATCTGGTGCAGCATTCGGCCGGTTCCGGCAAATCCAACTCAATAGCATGGCTGGCGCATCGTCTGGCCAGCTTGCACGATGCCAACGATCAAAAGGTGTTTCACTCGGTAGTGGTGGTCACCGACCGGCGCGTGCTCGACCAGCAATTGCAGAACACCATTTACCAGTTTGAGCACAAGACCGGAGTGGTGGAGAAGATCGACGAGAATACCCGGCAGCTTGCCCAGGCGCTGTCCGGTGGTACGCCCATTATCATTACCACCTTGCAGAAATTTCCCTTCATCTCTCAGGCGCTTTCGACGCTGGAAAAGAAAGGCGAAGGCATCAAGATCGACACGGCGGACAAGCGTTTTGCCGTGATAGTGGATGAGGCGCACTCTTCGCAGAGTGGCGAGACGGCCACGGAGTTGCGGGGAATGCTGAACAAGGATGGCATCGAAGCGGCGATTGCCGCCCAGATGTCCGATGAAGAAGACGATGCGCTGTCCGACGAGGCCAGGGCCGCCATTCTGCGTGATTCCCTGAAGCGGGCACGGCAGCCAAACCTGAGTTTCTTTGCATTTACCGCCACGCCCAAGTTCAAAACCAAAAGCCTTTTCGATGAGCCAGGACCTTCCGGTACGTCACCGTTTCACGAGTACTCTATGCGCCAGGCCATCGAAGAGGGCTTCATCATGGATGTACTGCAGAACTACACCACCTACAAGCGATTCTTCGGACTGATCAAACAAGTGGAAAATGACCCGGAGGTGCCACGCAAGAAGGCAGCCAAGGCTTTAGCCCGTTATCTGGAGCTGCATCCGGTCAATATCGAGCAAGTGGTATCGGTGATTGTCGAGCATTTCCGGCTCTATGTGATGCATGAGCTGGGCGGGCGCGCTAAAGCCATGGTGGTCACCGGCTCGCGGCTGGCCGCCGTTAAATACAAACTGGCGTTTGACCGTTATATCAAGGACAACGCTTACACCGGCATCCGCTCACTGGTTGCTTTCTCCGGCAGTGTGGAAGACCCGGACGACCCCGGCTCAGCGTATACCGAAGTGGCCATGAATAACGGGCTGGCTGAAAGCGAGCTGCCCGAGACTTTTGAACGCGAAGACTACCGGGTGCTGCTGGTGGCGGAGAAGTACCAGACGGGTTTTGATCAGCCTCTGTTGCAAACCATGTATGTAGTCAAGCGATTGGCCGGTGTACAGGCAGTACAGACTCTATCGCGACTCAATCGCATGGCGCCGGGCAAGGCCCGCACATTTGTTTTGGATTTCGCAAATGAAGAAGACGAGATCTATCAATCCTTCAAACCCTACTATGAGGCGACACCGGTCGGCGAGAATGCTGATCCGCACCAATTGTCTGAATTGCAGCACAAGCTGTTGGCGTGGGCGATCTTTGCGCCTGACGATGTAAATGCCTTTGCTGAAGTGTGGTATCGCCGCAAGCGTGATCACTCAGCTTCGGATCATCGAGTGATGAACGCGGTACTCGACACCGCTGTCACCCGTTTTCGTGACCATGAAGAAGCAGAGCAGGAGGAGTTTCGTGGCCAGTTGACTGCCTATCGCAATCTTTATGCGTTTTTGTCGCAGATCATTCCCTATCAGGACAGTGAACTGGAAAAATTCTATGCTTTTGTCCGCAACCTGCTTGCCAAACTACCGCCGCCAGGCGACGGCCAGGGCTTCTCGCTGGATGACGAAGTTGCCTTGCGCTTTTTTCGCTTGCAGCAGATGACGGAAGGCTCTATCGATCTGGGTACCGGCGAAGCCTATCCCCTGAAGGGTCCCACCGATGTGGGAACAAGTAGTGTTAAGGATGAAGCTGTAACATTGTCATCACTTGTTGAAAAGCTCAATGAACGCTTCGGCACAGATTTTACCGGGGCCGATCAACTGTTCTTTGACCAGATCAGCGCCAGTGCGCAAGGCAATGAGAAAATTGTAGAAGCTGCCAGAGCCAATAACCTTCCCAACTTCTCGGCATTTTTAGAACGCATGCTTGATGAACTATTCATCGATCGCATGGATGGTAATGAGGAAATCTTCTCTCGAATAATGACGGATAAGCAATTCCGCAATGCGGCGCACGAGCACCTTGCGGAAGAAATATTCAATTGGGTGAGAACAGGTGATTAGTAGTGGGTAGGTGACAGCGCAGGACAGAGTAAAGTCGCATGTACACGAAGTTATGGTCTCAGACACATACGGCTATCATTCAATTCTGTTCACTTTTGAATCAACCAGCTAGAAGCCCACGTTATCTTATGGGCACAGATTGGGCACAAATCAGGCACATAAAACCCGACACGTGGTCGGGTTATTTGTAACTATCTGAAATAATTGGTGCGCCCGGCAGGATTCGAACCTGCGACGTTTCCATTTCGAGAATTTCTATGGCGAGCTTGGGTCGAAATACATCCACGTTCACCACCTTACGCCGTTATCCGAAGTGGGCGCGGAATATGAAGTCGATCCTGTCAACGATCTGAGGCCAGTTTGTCCCAATTGCCACGCAATGCTTCACAAACGAAATCCTCCGTTTAGCATAGATGAGCTTTCAGACATTATTTCGAAGTATGGCGGGCGGCACACCTAATATGAAGCTGACCAAGAAACCTGTCACTTGGCTTGCTTGTGTAAGCCAAGTGACAGGACTGCTTGGCAGCTTAACTGGGAGTTAGGTGTCTTGGTAGCAGGTCACAAATCCGAGATGCGAACAAGGTGGGGACAAACTGCAATGGATTCTGGATAGCATCGTTAGAAGTCGCGACGCTCAACAAAAAGTTCATTTACTGCATAGACGCCATAGATTTTGCTCATTCCTTCACCATGATATGCATCGGTTTAGTTTCTGGTCGGTCATTTTGTGACCATTTTAGCTAACACTCACTTTTTGCCAGAAATGACACAACGATAATTCAATGCAGCAAAAAGTTGGTCACAGGGTGGTCACAATTTGGTCACAGAGGGTCAGTGATAACTTACCTGGGGTAGGTAAGTTATTGAAATAATTGGTGCGCCCGGCAGGATTCGAACCTGCGACCTCGGGTTTCGGAAACCAGCACTCTATCCAACTGAGCTACGGGCGCG
>JBBDSJ010000010.1:0-3382 GCA_040905025.1 Gammaproteobacteria bacterium | reverse complement strand
GCTACGGGCGCGTAAGGCAGGTGGTCATGATACCGCACTGTTGAAATGCGGGGAAAGCCTCATTACTGAAAAACAGATACATAAATGCCGGTGCTAGCCGGATTCGCTATCAAGAGCGTCAAGCTGTGAGCGCAGGGTTTCGATTTCTTCCAGCAATTCCAGCGCCAGTGCCGCGCCCGGCAGGTTGACGTCCAGATCGCGTTGCAGCCGGGTGGCGATGCTCGCCCGCCGTAGATGCTGGCTGCTGAAACTCCAGCGTTCCGGAGATTCGCCTGACGGTGTCAGAACCCCTTCTTTTACCAGCTCTATTATCCATTCGGATTCCACCCCGCAACTGTTGCAGAGTTCGGTGAGTGTGATACGGGTTTGTTCTTCAATAATAACGATATTGCCGGAAGCGGATGTCTGCTTTGTAGATGTCATGGTTACACTCCCAGACCGGAACGCGGTTTGAATGTATCGAACTGCGTGGCCATTTGCTGATAAAACGCCTTCGCCTTGTCATCATCAGCGGGCGGCAATACAACATTAATAATGGCATACAGATCACCGGGCGTTTTCGCCGGAATGCCGCGGCCCTTTAATCGCAGTTTGCGGCCGCTGGTAAAATTTGCGGGAATCCTGAGATCCACCACGCCACCCGGCGTCGGTACTTTAACGGTTGCTCCAAGGGCCGCTTCCCATGGTGCAACGGGCAGGTTGATGTATACATCACGTTCCTTGACCTGATAAAGCCGATGTGGTCGAAATGCAATTTCAAGATACAAATCACCGGCAGGATCGTTAAGCCGCATGTGCTGGCCGGCAACTATGCCGCGCGGGATCGTGACATTGAATTTTTGTTCCTTTGCGGTCTCACGTCCCTGCGCGTCAATGCCGGGGGTTTGTAACGTAATGGTGCGGGTTGCGCCTGTGTAGGCGTCTTCCAGATCAATCATGATGCGGGCATGGCGATCGGCGTTACGCTGGTGGAAACCGCTGCTCTTGCCACGACCAAACAGTGATTCAAAAAAATCGTTTATGTCGGCCGGATCGGCGTGACCGGAAGACTGCTGCCAGTCCGGTGGTGGCCGGAATTCTTCTCCGGCTTTCCAGTTACTGCCGAGCTGATCATAGGCGGCGCGTTTTTCCTTGTCTTTTAATACCTCGTAGGCTTCGCCAATTTCCTTGAAACGGGCTTCAGCATCATTCTCCTTGCTGACATCCGGGTGATATTTGCGGGCGAGTTTACGATAGGCGCGCCTGATATCATCATCAGTCGCATCCCGCTGTAACCCCATAATCTCGTAATAGTCTTTATATTCCATGCGGACGGTTCCGAACGTTGGCAGGACTTAAAATGATATGATAAAAAATTATAACCCATCGTGTAACGGTCGCAGAAGCACGATAAATCTTAACCGGCAGGAGCAAGTGCATGCCGGTTAAGCAAGTCTGTATCCCTCCCTGTTTCCATGCGGGGAGGAGGAAGAAATTACGATATCGCCGCGGTTAAAGCGTATCTTATTCGTGATCGGCCGGTTCCAGCCGCACCAGTTGGCCTTTGGGACTGTCAGTCAGTATATAAACAAGACCATCCGGGCCAACCCGGACATCACGCACCCGGCCGATGCTGTTATCCATTAATTTTTCTTCTTCGACTTCAGCGTGGCCGTCAAAACGAACCCGGCTCAGGTGTGTATGTGCCAGCGCGCCAACGAATACATCGCCTTGCCAGTCGGGGAAGGCATCACCGCTATAGAAAGCCATGCCACTCGGTGCAATTGACGGTGTCCATTGTTTCAATGGCTGCATCATGCCGTCTTTTTCTGTTTCGTTCGAGATGATCGAGCCATCGTAGTCGATGCCGTAGGTAATCGCTGGCCAGCCGTAGTTGGCGCCCTTTTTGATGACATTGAGTTCATCACCGCCCATCGGGCCATGTTCATTCGCCCAGATTTCACCGGCTGGATGGATGGCCATGCCTTGCGGATTACGATTGCCATAGGTCCAGTTGGCGTCGTGACCGTCCTTGCCGACAAAGGGATTGTCTGTCGGGATACTGCCGTCGTCATGCAGGCGCAGAATACTGCCGATGTTGTTGCTCGGGTCCTGGGCCTTGTCCTGTACGCCGCGATCGCCGACCGAGACATACATATAATTATGATCATCAAATACGATGCGCGAGCCGTGATGGCGGCCGCCCGGTTCGCAGGCATCGGCTTCATACAACTCGGTAAAATCCTCAAGCGCGCCATCGTTCCAGACCCCGCGACCGACGGCTGTAGTATTACCACCGGTGTTGCAGGCTTTGGCATAGGTCAGATAAACATACTGGTTGTCGGCAAAGTCGGGATGCAGCACCACATCAAGCAAACCAGCCTGGTTGTCGACATTCACGTCCGGTGTGCCGGTGACCGGTGTTTCAATCAGTTTGCCATTTTGCACATGCCGCAATTGTCCCGGGCGTTCCGTGATCAACCAGTCACCGCCGGGCAGGAAGGCAATACTCCACGGGTGAGCCAGATCTTCCAGTAAGGTCACCGTCTTGAAGTCGTGTTGTCTGGAATTATGGACATCGGCCAGTGCAGTTGGACCGAGCAGTGATAACAGGATTAAAAGAGTCATGGAACGCATGGAAAAATCTCCCTTGGCAGATGCTTGAATCTTAAGGAACCTCTGGCTGATTTCATCATTAGCTACGTAAATGGCGCATTCATGCACCATGTCCAGAGGTACATTAATTTAGTAACCCGGGACGATCCCGGAGTTCCATGCGGCTGTGGTGTGGGCTGGACGCAGGCTGAAGCAATATGTGCCGCGTTATGGTTCCGGTTGCTGGTTGTCGTTGGTCTGTGCAGCGCGGAATACTGCCGGTTCCAGGGCCAGATAGCGCGGCCGGACGACCACGGTACCGGCGAGTTTGTCGTGCCAGCCCTGTTTACGCCGGTCAAACGCGACCCAGATGAGGCCCAGTAAAAAAGGGATGGTGGATACGTAATAACCCAGATATCGGCCAATGAGCTGGCCGGTCGAAGCCGGCTGGCCGGTTTCAGCATCCACAATACGGGCGGAGATGACCATCTTGCCCGGCGTGGCCTGCTTGTAACGCCAGAACAGGATAATGGCGACCGCCGGAAATATCCATGTAATCAGGAAATCCAGAGGCCCGGCGATTATCGGTGCCTCGGGGCCGGGTTCGTAATAGGTCCAGCCATAAATGCTGATCAGAATGGGCGTGGTGACAGCGATGATCACGATGCTGTCGATGATCGCCGCGCCGACCCGCGGCCAGAATCCTACATATTCAAGTTCTTCCTGTGACATGCGGCGCCCGTTTGTCGTTAGTTAAACCTTTACTGTAGGCGATTTGGCGTTGAAAGCAAACCGCGACCGGCCGTAT
>JBBDSJ010000009.1:0-13073 GCA_040905025.1 Gammaproteobacteria bacterium | reverse complement strand
CGGCAAATGCAGTAATTTTGAGACCGCTTTCAGTATTCTACCGATCCGCGCCGACCACTCATAGCGGCTTGACCCAATCGACCATCAATTGCAGTTCCCGGCGACCGGCAAAGTGGTTGATATCGAGCCGATACGCCACACTGACCCGCTGCACCTGTTCGGGCCAGTCATGATCCACCGTTGAAAACGCAATGGCATTGACCGGCTTCTGGCTATCCGGCGCTTTTAATTGCAGGCGCAAATGCCGGCCACCGACGATTTTACGTTCCAGCAGCTCGAATTCACCATCAAACACCGGCTCCGGGAAACCCTGCCCCCACGGGCCGGCCTCGGCAATCAGTTTTGCCACTTGCATGGACAGGGATCCTGCCGGCAGTGGGCCATCGCTGATAATCCGGCCGACCGGATCATCGCCGTTCAGTTGCCGCCGAACCTCCATATCAAACGCTTCGGCGAACGGTTCCAGACAGGCGGCATCCAGACTCAGGCCCGCCGCCATTGCATGACCGCCGAACTTGGCAATCAGGCCGGGGTTCTGCGTCGCCACGGCATCCAGTGCATCGCGGATATGCACGCCGGGAATGGAACGCGCCGATCCTTTCAGATTGATACCATCACCGGCCGGCGCGAATGCAATCACGGGTCGATGTAATTCATCTTTGACACGTCCGGCCACCAGACCGACCAGCCCCTGATGCCAGTCATCACGGTAAAGGCACACGCCCATGGCATCCGCACCCTCAGCCAGTGCCAGATCACGCAAAATCTGATCGGCATCCTCGTGCATGGTCGCCTGGATTTCACGGCGTTCGTGATTGAGTTGATCGAGTTGCCGCGCCATCGCAGTTGCCGCTTCGGCCGAGTCGGTCAACAGACATTCAATCCCGACTGTCATATCGGTCAGCCGGCCGGCGGCATTCAGCCGCGGTGCCACCGCAAAACCAAGATCAGATGCCGTAATGCCGGCAGGCTGTCGACCGGACAGTTTGAGTAATGCGTTGATACCGGGACAACAGGCCTGGCTGCGGATACGCGCCAGCCCCTGTGCCACCAGAATACGGTTGTTGTGATCCAGCGGCACCATGTCGGCGACCGTACCCAACGCCACCAGATCCAGCCATTGCGCCAGATTCGGCTCGCTGATCGACTGCGCGTTGAACCAGTCGCGTTCACGCAAAACGGCGCGCAATGCAATCAATACATAGAACATCACACCGACACCGGCCAGACATTTGCTCGGAAACGGATCATCACGCAGGTTCGGGTTCACGATTGCGTCCGCCGCCGGTAGTTCATGGCCCGGCAAATGGTGATCGGTCACAACAACCTGCATGCCATGCTGTTTCGCCGCGGCCACTCCGGCGACACTGGCAATGCCATTATCGACGGTCACGATCACATCCGGGTTTTGTTCGGCCGCGACCGCGACAATCTCCGGCGACAGGCCGTAGCCATAATCAAACCGGTTCGGCACGATATAACGGACGTCTTTTGCGCCCAGCGCCGTCAGGCCACGCACGGCCAGTGCACAGGCAGTAGCCCCGTCAGCATCAAAATCGGCAACAATCAGAATTCGTTTGCCAGCGGCCAGCGCATCAGCCAGCAATACCGCAGCATGATCAATATTGCTCAGGGCAGTATGTGGTAACAATGCTTTGAGTGAATAGTCCAGTTCGCCGGGAGCGGCCACGGCACGACTGGCATAGAGACGTTTTAACAGGGGGTGCAGATTTTCAGGCAGGTGGTCAGTACCAGCATCAGGACGGCGAATGATTTGCATGGCAACAGTTTAACGGATTCCTGTGGTTACTGTCTCAGAAGCACATTTTTTGATTGGCGCCAGAAGCGTAATAAATATCTGCGCCGGATTACATGCACATAACCGGGCAGATAAAGCCGCAATTCCTGCAAGCGGCCGCTTGCAAGCGCCTGATACAGTGGCCGGCACCAGTCCGCTTCCAGATGCTCGAGAAACGCCAGCCAGCTCGTAGCATCGGCACAGCCGCCGCTGGCGGGCAAGCGATCAAACACCACATTCACATCACCATTGGCCGTTGCAGCCAATGCTTGCCGACAGTCAGGCTCTGCGTAGCAGGCATGCTGGAGTTGATTGGCCAGACCTGCCGCACAGGCTTCATGCGTAAACCAATTTGCTGACTTTTCACTGTCAGGACTTTCCAGTGCGGGCATATCACTCTCACCCCAGAACCAGAGACTGTTGATGGGTAATTCGCCACGTGCCTCACGCGCCTGATTCACATCGCACTCATGCAACAGCATTTGCAGTTCATTGAAGAGTTGCCGCCACTCACGTTGAGCGGGCAGATGCTCGCCAATATTACCTCCAGTGACGTTATATAACGCACTGGAGGTAATCCCGAACGGTTGCTCGCTCAACAGATACCAGCGATTGAGAGCCGGTGTTTCCAGCCGGTAACCCGATTCTTTCAGCAACGGCTTTATTGTGGCACTCAATGCAGCCACCTCAGCTTGTTGCAAACTGAAATGGCCACTGGCAAACAACACCATGCCGTCACGGCCCGGTGCCAGATGCACTGGATCGGCACAGAGACAATATTGAGCCGCACTTTGACCCGTATCGTACTGATAGCGCAGAGTCGCCAATGGCAACGGCGTATCAATACCGGCAATGTGCGCCAGTATGTCGGCGTAGTCGTGCGGAGCAGATTGACGATCGCTGCGGGACAGCAAACGATTAAGACAAGGTATATCAGGCAAGTCGCCAGCCTGAATACCTGCGGGTATCGGCAGCAGGCCGGGAATGATTAAGCTGAGGCTACGCATGGATTCCTGATGTTCGCCCGGTAAACCGGGCTCCTGCGAGAACCGCAAAGATATCAGGAAATGTTGTCAAGAATTGCTTTTTTCACCGCATCCAGTTCGGCCTTGATCTTGATCTGCGGCCCGCTGCTTTGCTGAATGGCGATATCCGGATCTTTCAGACCATGGCCGGTGAGTGTGCAGACAACACTGCTGTTCGGTTCGATGCGACCGCTCTTGCTATCACGCAACGCACCGGCAAGTGATGCCGCCGAGGCCGGCTCACAAAAGACGCCCTCACTTTCAGCCAGCAGTTTTTGCGCGGTGAGAATTTCTTCGTCCGAACACTCATCAAACCAGCCGCCGGATTCTTCTTTAACTTTCCACGCACGATCCCAGGATTGCGGATGGCCGATACGAATGGCTGTTGCAACGGTATCCGGGTTATCGACCATGGCACCGCGCATGAACGGCGCGGCACCGCTGGCCTGATAGCCGACCATGATTGGCCGGTTACCGACAATCGACCCTGAATAGCGGCAATGACCTTCACAAAAACTGCAAGCTCCGGTCACATGCTTGCCGTCTTTTGACGAATATTCACAATAACCAATCCAGTGCGCGGTAATATTGCCGGCATTGCCCACGGGCAAACAATGATAGTCCGGTGCCCGGCCCAGCTCTTCAATGATTTCAAATGCGGCCGTTTTCTGGCCCTGCAATCGATATGGATTGATGGAATTGACAATAGTCACCGGGGCACTCTCGGCCACTTCCTTGACCAGACGCATGCCATCATCGAAGTTGCCCTCGATCTGGATCACAATCGCACCTTCGATCATCGCCTGGGCGAGTTTGCCCATCGCAATCTTGCCTTCCGGGATCAGTACAAATGCCGTGATACCGGCGCGTGCAGCATACGCAGCCGCCGACGCCGATGTGTTACCGGTTGATGCACAGATGATGGCTTTCGAGCCTTCTTCAACCGCCCGGGTCACGGCCATGGTCATGCCACGATCCTTGAATGAACCGGTCGGGTTCAAACCCTCGTATTTGACATACATATCTACCGCAACATCCTGCAGGCGCGGAATGTTATTGAGCTTGATCAGCGGTGTATTGCCTTCACCAAGACTGATAATACGCGTGTCATCGGTAACCGGCAGGCGATCCCGATAGCGTTCAATCAAACCTGTGTAGCGGGGACGAAAACTCATGGTTTATTAATCTCGCAGCTCTATTGGTCATTTCCCTTTAAGAGGGGACAGGGTGAGGATGATTTCTTAAAAACCCTCATCCTGACCTTCTCCCAGAGGGAGAAGGGATAAATTGTGACGGCTCTTGGTGATGATGGTTTCTTAAAACCCTCATCCTGACCTTCTCCCAGAGGGAGAAGGAATAAATTGTGACGGCTCTTGGTGAAGTTGATTTCTTAAAACCCTCATCCTGACCTTCTCCCGGAGGGAGAAGGGATAAGTTGTGAAAGCCCTTGTCAACGCTCCTGTCAAGCCAGTGTTTCCAGTCGGATCCGCATGATCTTGCCGCTGATAACCGGCAGTTTTTCAATTGCCTGAATCGCGGCATTCATGTTGCCTTCCCTGACTTTTTGCGTCAGCAGAATAATCGGTACGTGTGTCGCATCCGGCTCCTGTTCTTTTTGCAGAAACGCTTCAATACTGATGTCGCGTTCACCGAGTATGCGCGTAATTTCAGCCAGTACACCGGGCTTGTCGACAGCCTGCAGGCGCAGATAATACGCCGTTTCGACATCACTCATCGGCAGAATGACATCATCATTAATTGCATCCGGTTGAAAGGCGAGATGTGGCACACGGTTTTCCGGATCTGCCGTCAATGCACGCGTGACATCCACCAGATCTGCCACAACTGCAGATGCGGTCGGTTCGGCACCGGCACCGGCACCATAGTAAATCGTCGGGCCGACAGCGTCACCATTAACCAGTACCGCATTTTTAACGCCTTCAACATTGGCCATCAAACGTTTGCGTGGCACCAGTGTCGGATGCACGCGCATCTCGATACCGTGTTCAGTATTACGGGCAATCCCGAGATGCTTGATACGGTAACCGAGTTGCTCGGCATAGCTGATATCAGCCGGCGTGATTTTGGTCACGCCTTCGGTGTAGACCCTGTCGAATTGCAACGGAATACCGAAGGCAATCGCCGCCAGGATCGTTAATTTATGCGCTGCATCAATACCTTCAATATCGAAGGTCGGATCGGCCTCGGCATAACCCAGCTTTTTCGCTTCTGCCAGCACCGAATCAAACTTGCGGCCCTGCTCGCGCATTTCCGTCAGGATAAAATTCGTCGTGCCGTTAATAATACCGGCAACCTGCTGGATACGATTACCGGACAGGCCTTCGCGAATCGCCTTGATGATCGGAATGCCACCGGCGACAGCCGCTTCAAACGCGACCATGACACCCTGATCCTGTGCCGCGCGGAAAATCTCGTTGCCATGCAATGCAATCAATGCCTTGTTGGCAGTGACCACATGCTTGTCATTGGCAATCGCACGCAGTACCAGTTCGCGGGCCGGCTCAATACCACCGATCAGTTCCGCGACAATATCAACATCGGGATGATCAACCACTGCAAATGGATCGGCATGCAGTTCAATACCTTCCAGTGAAAAATCCCGTGGCTTGTTAATATCGCGCGCGTTGGCATGCGCAATGCGGATACCACGTCCGGCACGGCGCGTGATTTCTTCGGCATTACGCTGCAATACATTGACAGTACCGCCACCGACTGTCCCCAAGCCCAGCAGTCCTACATTAACCGGTTTCAAACAAGTACCTCCAGAAAGAAAATACAAGGAAGCTCTGAATTAATCAGAGGCTCCTAAATCAGGATTCCTCCACTGCGCGCCGCTGGCGCTACGGTCGGAATGACACGCTTCTGTCATCCCGAACGAGCGCGTAAATCAGTCACCACTACGAAACATATCACGCAACCCGCGTATCGCCTGCCGCGTACGATGATGATTTTCAATCAATGCAAAACGCACATAATCATCGCCGTAGGAACCAAAACCGATCCCCGGTGAAACCGCGACCTTGGCTTCAAGTAAAACCTTTTTTGCAAACTCCAGCGAACCCATTGACCTGTATTGTTCCGGAATCGGTGCCCAAACAAACATCGTGCCTTTCGGCCGCTCGACTTCCCAGCCAATGCTGTCCAGACCATCGCACAACACATCACGACGGCCCCGATACATTTCACAAATATCCAGCACACACTGCTGTGATTCTTCCAGGGCTGTTATCGCGGCAATCTGAATCGGCGCGAACATGCCGTAATCGAGATACGACTTCATACGCCCGAGCGCATTCACGAGCTTTTGATTGCCGACCATGAAACCGATACGCCAGCCGGGCATGTTGTAACTCTTCGACATCGAGAAAAATTCAACTGCGATGTCCTTGGCACCCGGCACCTGCAGGATAGACGGTGCCTTATAACCATCGAAGACGATATCGGCATAGGCCAGATCCTGAACCACCCAGATGCCATGCTCGCGGGCGATGTCGACCACTTTGCTGAAAAATTCCAGGTCGACACATTCCGTGGTCGGGTTGCCGGGAAAATTCAGCAGCAGGACTTTCGGCCGCGGCCACGAATCACGAATGGCTTTTTGCAGCTCGGCAAAAAAGTCAATGTCGGGGCCGGTCGGCACATGCCGCACATCGGCACCGGCAATCACAAAACCGAACGGATGGATCGGATAGGCCGGATTCGGCACCAGTACGGCATCACCGCGGTCGACAATTGCCATTGCCAGATGCGCGAGTCCTTCTTTTGAACCGATGGTAACAATGGCCTCGTTTTCCGGATCAAGATCAACGTCATAGCGTTGCTTGTACCAGTTGCAGATCGCGGCACGCAGCCGCGGAACACCTTTCGATACTGAATATCGATGAGTGTCCGGGCGCTGCGCCGCCTCAATCAGTTTATCGACAATGTGCTGGGGCGTGGGCTGATCCGGATTGCCCATGCCAAAGTCGATAATATCTTCACCGGCACGGCGTGCCTGCATCTTCAGATCGTTGACAATATTAAAGACATACGGCGGCAGCCGGTTGATTCTTGGAAAATCCTCGTTCAATGGAATGCTCTTGAAATTAGTTAAGGAAAAGTCAGGCCGGTACAAATTTATGCTGCTGGTAGTTTGTGCCGAATTATGCGGCAAAAACGTAATTTGCAGGCAATTTTTTGCGCTGCAATGTACCGCGAACGGGCGGCTGCTTGCAAGGCGCATGTCACTTCTGCAAGGTAACGAATGATTTGGTAATATACCGGAATCATTGTAAAAAATGCCGTGGCAATGGCCGCCTTAGTACTGATCGCAGTGGCCATCCCTACCGCCTGTTTTAAGCTGAAATCCAGCGCTTTTGCCATTAACCTGAAGGAGCCTCGATCCGCCCATGTTACGTGCTGCTGTCATCCAGATGGTTTCCACCGCCAACGCCGATGAAAATCTGGCCAGTGCCGGCGAATTGCTCCGTGCGGCGGCCGCAGATGACGCCCAACTGGCTGTTTTACCTGAAAATTTCACATTAATGGGACTGGACGATGAGGCCCGGTTGGCATTAATGGAAGCCCCCGGCAACGGCCCGATTCAGACTTTCCTGAGTACAATTGCACGCGAACTCAAACTCTGGCTGGTGGCCGGCACCATTCCGTTAAAAGCTGATGCACCGGGACACATGCGCCCGGCCAGTCTGCTTTACAACCCACAGGGCGATTGCGTCAGTCGTTATGACAAAATCCACCTGTTTGATGTAGATGTCGGTAACGGTGAGAGCTATCGCGAGTCTGATACTTTTGAAGCGGGCAGTGACATCGTCGTTGCCGACACGGAAATTGCCAGAATCGGCCTGTCCATCTGCTATGACGTGCGCTTTCCGGAGCTTTACCGCAGCATGCATGCCAAGGGCGTTGAATTGATTACCGTGCCGGCCGCGTTTACTGCCACGACCGGCCGTGTGCACTGGCAGGCACTCCTGCAGGCGCGTGCGGTCGAAAACCTGTGCTTTGTGCTGGCAGCCAATCAGGGCGGCACGCATGCCAATGGCCGCGAAACCTGGGGTCATAGCATGATTATCGATCCCTGGGGCCAGATACTGGCCGAGCTCGATTACGGCGCAGGCGTAGTCTGCGCGGATCTGGATTTTGATCGTATGCATCAGGTACGGCAAACATTCCCGGTACTGACACACCGGCGGCTGAATTACCGTCTTAACGAATAGACATATATATGAATAAAACGAACACAAATCAGCAACTGGCCACTTCGGCATTCGATATCGCCACCCAACAACTGCTGGAACCGGTCGGGCTGGACGAACGCAGTCTTGAACAAACTCTTGGCCAGGTGCTTGGCCCGAATATCGATGCCGCCGATCTGTATTTTGAGTATGGCCGCGCCGAGTCGTGGGTACTGGAAGACAGCATCGTCAAGGATGGCAGTCACAGTATTGATCAGGGTGTCGGCATTCGCGCGATTAGCGGCGACAAGACCGGCTTTGCCTACTCCGACGATCTGGTCATGCCGGCATTAACCCAGGCCGCCGGCGCCGCGCGTGCAATTGCCGGCAGCGGCGCCAATGGCCAGATTCAGGCCTGGCAGCGGCCACAGCCATTGGCCTTGTATTCTGCCAATGATCCGCTCGCCAGCATGAGTGCCGCCGACAAAGTCGCGTTGCTGGAAAAACTGGACGCCAGGGCGCGGGCGATGGATTCCCGCATTACCCAGGTCATCGTCAGCATGGCCGGCTCTTATAATGTGGTCTTGATTGCCGGCAGTGACGGTACCCAGGCCGCGGATATCCGGCCATTGGTACGCCTGAACATCAGCGTCGTCGCCGAACAAAATGGCCGCCGTGAACGCGGCAGCGCCGGTGGTGGCGGACGCTTTGGTTATGAATATTTTCTGCAGGAAAAAGTCACTGATCGTTATCTGCAGGACGCCGTGCAACAGGCGTTGACGAATCTCGAAGCCGTCGCCGCACCGGCCGGCACGATGACCGTGGTGCTGGGTCCGGGCTGGCCCGGGATTCTGTTGCATGAAGCGATTGGCCATGGCCTTGAAGGTGATTTCAATCGCAAGGGCAGTTCAGCATTCGCCGGCCGCATCGGCGACAAGGTCGCCTCAGACCTGTGCACGATTGTTGATGACGGCACGATCGCCGATCGCCGGGGTTCTTTGAACATTGATGACGAAGGCACACCGACAGAATGCACGACGCTGATTGAAAACGGCATTCTGAAAGGCTACATGCAGGACAAGATGAATGCGCGTCTGATGGGCGTGCAGGCGACCGGCAACGGCCGGCGTGAATCGTATGCGCATTTGCCGATGCCGCGTATGACCAACACCTACATGTTGAATGGTCCGCATGATCCCGGTGACATTCTGGGTTCAGTAAAAAAAGGTTTGTATGCCGCCCAGTTTGGTGGCGGCCAGGTCGATATTACCAACGGCAAGTTCGTGTTCAGCGCCAGCGAAGCCTGGCTGATTGAAGACGGCAAACTCACCAAACCGGTCAAGGGCGCCACGCTCATCGGGAACGGTCCCGATGTTCTGACGCGAGTCAGCATGGTCGGCAACGATCTGCAGCTGGATTCCGGCATCGGCACCTGCGGCAAGGAAGGCCAGTCCGTACCGGTGGGCGTTGGTCAACCGACGTTACGCATTGACAGTTTGACGGTAGGCGGCACGGCAACGTAATACGTGAAATGTATGTTTACTACTACACCAAACTATAATGCAGAAACTGTAGGAGCCGGGTTTACCCGGCGAACGATGGTTAAATGCTGTTTCGCCCGCTAAAGCGGGCTCCCACAATCCAAAACAAACGTCGGTCAATATACATGAGCCGAGCTTTCGTCAAAGAACCCGATGGTGACCAAGCCGATACCGATCTGCCCGAACGCCCGCAAAGCGGTCTGCCGAATTACATCTCGCCGACTGGTCTTGCCCGATTGAATGACAGGCTGGGCGAGTTATCACGCGAACGTGATGCATTGAAAGCCGACGACTCACTGGCGGCAAAGAATCGTTTGAAACCAGTCGAGCAGGAACTGCGCTATTGGCAACAGCGTGTGCAGGCCGCCATTCCGATTGATCCGGCCACACAACCGGCCGATGCCATCCGCTTTGGCGCAACAGTCGACTTGCTCGGTGAAGACAACAAAAAATATACATTCACGATTGTCGGTGAAGATGAAGCTGACCCGGCCAATAACCGCATTAGTTGGGCATCACCACTGGCGAAAGCACTGATGGGTAAACAGATTGACGATGTCGTGATCTGGGAACGCCCCAACGGTGAACTGGAACTGGAAATCGCCGGTTTTGAATATCGCAACCGTTAACATTAACCCGGCTGTTCTGCAGCGACCCACATGTTTGTTTCTGTAGAGCCTGCTTTTAGCAGGTGAACATACCTCTTTCGCGCGCTTAAGCGCGCTCCTACTCCCGCAGATGCACCCGCAAAAAAGCCAGCGCGGCGGTTATGGCGCTGTCATCAAACAAAAACATGCTGATATGACCGCGGCTGTGGTCAATGTAGAGCTCCGATTCAGCACTGTGCTGTTGCAGGATTTCATGCATATCCTCGGCATGATCCACCGGCACCAGTCGATCCCAACCGCCGTGATACAGAAACATGGGCGGATCATCGAGTGTGACATGGGTTACCGGGGACGCCTGTTCATAAATATCAAATATTGCTTCGCGCGTGCCGCCGAGAAACTGGCGCACCAGACGGCCGCTGTCGAATTTGCGCAGATCGGTGGGCGTACCACCGGCAACTACCGCTTTCAGTCGCGTCTTGTCACCACCATGCGGTGCATCCAGGTCATCCCCGCTGCTTACCGTGGCCAGCAATGCCACCAGATGCGCACCGGCAGAATAACCGAAGCCGCCGACACGATTCACGTCAA
This sequence comes from Gammaproteobacteria bacterium, assembly GCA_040905025.1. Taxonomy (GTDB): domain Bacteria; phylum Pseudomonadota; class Gammaproteobacteria; order Methylohalomonadales; family Methylohalomonadaceae; genus JBBDSJ01. The sequence goes on along the minus strand of JBBDSJ010000009.1, from coordinate 2,318 downwards.
TACGGTAACGATCCGCATGATCGTGCAGCCAATGCAGCGCCTGCTGTAAATCGTGCAGTTGTGCCGGGAACGTGTACTCGGGCGCAAACCGGTAGCTGATATTCATGACGACATAACCCCGCTCAGCCAGACGCCGGGCAATGCTGTTCATGTCGTCACGTGTGCGGCCTTCACGCCAGCCACCGCCATGCACCAGCAGCAGTGCCGGATGGTGTTCAAGGTCTTCCGGATCATCACTTTGCGGCTGGTAAATATCGGCCTGCAGTTCCTGTGACCAGTCAGCAGGTGTATAGGTGATGTCCTGATCGATCTGAAAGCGATAGGCAGGTTTCGACAGCGATATATCCAGTGCCTGGCCCTGATAGGACACGCAACCGCCAAGCCATGGCAACATCATGAACAGCGTTATAAGTTTCGGTTTCACTATTGGGGTATCTGTTTTGATATTGTTATTACGCATTAACAGACCCGCATGGATGCAAAAGGTTTTGTATCAGCTCTTATTCGTCTGGCAAGCCAGGCTCCTGCTAAAACATGGTTAATCACGCACCCGGCGTCATGACATTAAATTTGTCCGTAGGAGCTTGCTTCAGCAAGCGAACGCTGGCATAAAACACTTCGTCCGCTGAAGCGGTCTCCTGCAAAATAATGTTGTTGTCAGTCGCGCACCCAGCGCCAGGCAATAATGAGTGCAACAATGCTCGACAACGCCGCAAAACGGAAAATCGCCACCGGCTCGAACGATTCCCATAAATAACCACTGATGTAGCTGCCAAGCGCCAGGCCGGCACCGTAACTCAGGCTGCTGTAGAGTGCCTGGCCACGGCCCTGCAAACGGCCGGTAAAATAGCGATGGATAAACTGAATCGTGACGGCGTGATAAATACCAAACGTTGCCGCATGCAGCAGTTGTGCAAACAACAAAACCTGCAATGAATTGACAGCTTCACCAATCAGCCCCCAACGCACTGCGGCGAGTAATAAACTCAAAAGTAATAATTTGCGCAGGCCATAGCGCAGTAACAGGCGATGCATGCCAAGGAACAATACTACCTCGGCAATGACACCCAGCGCCCATAATTGCGAAATGCGATCCAGACTGTAACCGGCGCGTTCAAGATAGAGTGAATAAAATGTGTAATACGTACCGTGGCCGGCCTGCATCAACAAACAGACGATCAACAGCATGATAACCTGCGGCTGTTTTATCACCTGCCAGAGCCGGTTATCGGATTCGATATGGTGACTGTTGTCACTGGCCGGGATCTGTAACGTCACCAGCCAGTTGCAGGCAAGCAAAAATAACAATATCCACGGCACGATGGTCAACGGTTGCTTGTCCAGCAACCAGCCGCACACCAGCACCGTGACAATAAAACCAATCGAGCCCCAGATACGAATACGCGGATAGACATGCTCACGATCGCGTAAATGATTCAGCGTCGTCGCTTCAACCTGTGGCAATGCGGCATTGGAACAGAAACCGAATACCAGCAACACCAGCGCCAGCCAGACAAAATTATCGGCGAACAAAACGCCGGCAAAACTGATAAACGCCAGAAACGATCCGATCCGGATCACGCGCATATGCAGACCGGTATGATCGGCAAGCCAGCCCCACAGATTCGGCGCGATCATGCGCGTGCCAACCATGATCGCAGTCAACAGACCAATGGCTTCGGCACCATAGTTGAGATGTTGCAGATACAAAGACCAGTACGGCAGGAATACGCCCAGCGTAGCAAAATAAAACAGATAAAAGCCGGACAGGCGCCAATAAGTTGACTTATAGATCACTGCGTTTGTAGTTTGAAGAGGATAGAAATACGGCTGGTGGAATGACAGACATCAGGACACGATGGCAGATTGCGCTTGTCTAACCGCTATTTACCATCATCTGTATTTTTTGCAGGTATCACCGGCGTGATGGATTGAACATCGCCACATTGCGCGCGGTGGCGCAGGCAGTGATCCATCAACACCAGTGCCAGCATGGCCTCGGCAATCGGTGTCGCCCGTATGCCGACACACGGATCATGGCGGCCCTTGGTGCGTACCTCGGCGGGATTGCCGTGAATGTCCACTGTCTGTCCGGGCAGATGAATACTCGACGTCGGCTTCAGCGCCATGCTGACGACAATGTCCTGGCCGCTGGAGATACCACCAAGCACGCCGCCGGCATGATTGCTGAGAAAACCGTGCGGTGTCATTTCATCGCGGTGTTCGGTGCCTTTTTGTTCAACGCAGGTGAAGCCGGCGCCAATCTCGACGCCCTTGACCGCGTTAATGCTCATCATCGCTTTGGCAATATCGGCATC
>JBBDSJ010000008.1:6412-63397 GCA_040905025.1 Gammaproteobacteria bacterium | reverse complement strand
ATACCGATTATCTTGCCCATGGTTAAATTCTCCAAAAATTCGTGTATTCAAAAAAACTGTTAGTGTCTATATGGGGATGGCTACTGTGAATTCAAGCAACGGCAGGCTGATTACCTGGCCACCGCGACCATGGCCGGACGTACCAGCCGCTCATTCAGGCTGTAGCCTTTCTGCATCACCGCGATCACATGGCCGCTGGCGACATCGCCGTTTTCCTGCATCGACACTGCTTCATGCAGTTCCGGATTGAATTTTTCACCGACCGGGTCAATCTGCACCACACCGAACTTGGCCAGCACGTCACGCAGCATTTTCAGCGTCAACTCCATCCCCTCGCGCAGGCTGCCGGCTTCGTCGCCGGCATTAACTATTCCGAGCTCAAGGCTGTCGACCACCGGCAGGAGCTCGTTGACAAAGCGTTCCAGCGCAAATTTATGTGCATTTTCAATGTCACGGCTGGTGCGCTTGCGCAGATTTTCCATCTCAGCCTGAACACGCAGCAAGTGGTTCCAGTGCTCGCTGGCTTTTGCTTCTGCTGCCTCCAGGGCCTGCTGCAAGTCATCTGACGCCGTGGATTCGCTGGCACCGGTATCACTGTCTGCTGCTGCAGTCTCAACATCACCTGTCAGTACGTCTTCTGCAGCCAGATCAATTTGTTCATCCGTCTGCTTGTGCGTGTTGTTACGTGCCTGCTGTTCCGTATCTGGGGCCTGATTCACCATGCAAACCTCTGATTTAATTAATAAATTTTGTCAATAGCCAGCCGACGGCGATATTTCAGCCGGGACTAATAGATTCAGTTGGGGATTAATTTCTCGAATTCAAGGCCGCGCCGAGCATTTTCGCGGTCACATCAACAATCGGGATGACCCGATCATAGGGCATGCGGGTCGGCCCGATCACACCCAGCACACCCAGAACTTCACCGTCAACGGCATACGGCGATGTCACGACACTGCAGGCATCCAGCACGTCATAGCCGGATTCCTCGCCGATAAATATCTGCACACCCTTGGCGTGAATGGCCTGGTCGAGCAAATGCAGAATATCACGCTTCTGACCGAAGCTTTCAAACAGACGTCTGAGTTTTTCAACATCCGACAATTCGGCCACTTCCATCAGATTGGTTTGACCGGCAAGCACATAATCACCGTTTTTGCTTTCTTCGCCGAACATTGCCCGTTGCGCCATCTTGATCGCGGTTTGCATGATCTGGTTGGCATCGTCGCGGGTTTTTTTCAGTTCGTGCACCAGCATATCGCGTACAACCTTGAGATCCTTGCCGACAAAATTCTCGTTCACATAATTGCTTGCCTGCTGCAGTTCGCTGCTGCTGTAGGTACGTGCTGTGTGAATAATCCGGTTTTGTACTTCATTGTCACTCATCACCAGTATCACCAGCACACGATTATCGGCCAGGTGCACAAACTCAACATGCTGCAGGGATTTTTGTTCAACGCGTGGCAACATCACAATGCCGGCCAGATGGGTGATTTCTGACAGCATCGACGATGTCCGCTCCAGCAGAGCCTTGATATCAGCATCAGGCTCAAGTTGCGCAGCGATGCGGGCGACTTCGCTTGTATCCAGCTGATTCATGCGCATCAGGCTGTCGATAAAAAGCCGGTAGCCTCTGGCTGTAGGAACGCGGCCCGACGATGTATGCGGAGAAACAATCAGCCCCATATCTTCAAGATCCGCCATCACATTGCGGATAGTAGCCGGACTCAGGTCGAGCTCGGTTTCGCGCGCGAGCGTGCGCGAGCCCACCGGTTGCCCGTCGTTGATGTAATGCTCTACCAGCGCCCGGAACAGATACAGGCTGCGTTCAGATAGGTCGTTGATGGTCTTCGGATTGAGCATTGTCAAGAAAGGCGCCTGGGACAACTGGGTAGATTGAATTTAGCACTCTCTTGTCGAGAGTGTCAAAACTATCGTTCTGCTGCCGGCGACAGGCGTTACACGACGGGATGAACATAATTTTACTGTTGCGGTATGTTGGCGTGCGTCTGACGCCGTGCTAAGTTTGGCGGTCACCTACCCGGAATAGCTTGCATGTTCGAACGCATCGGCCTGATTGCCAAAAGTGGCGCCACTGAAATCCGCGACACATTGACTTATCTCGTGCAGTATCTGCAGGAGCAACAGCGCACGCTGGTGCTGGATGAATGTTGCACGGAAATCCTCGGCCGCAGCGATCTGCGCACCATACCGGCGGCAGAGATCGGCGCGCATTGTGATCTGGCAATTACGATCGGTGGTGATGGCACCATGCTGAAAGCAGCACACAAGCTGTCCGGCTACGACGTGCCGTTACTCGGCATCAATCTTGGCCGGCTCGGATTCCTGGCAGATGTGCCGGCGGACAGCATTGCCGAACATCTGGGCCCGATCCTGAAGGGCGAATTTGATAGTGACAGCCGCGCCATTTTGCAGGGCGCAGTCAGCCGCCGCGGCAGCGTTGTACATAACTGCGAGGCCATCAATGACATTATCATTCAGAAATGGAATACCGCGCGCCTGATCGAATTTGATACGCATATCGACGGTCATCTGGTGAATTGCCAACGTGCCGATGGCCTGATTATCGCAACGCCTACCGGTTCTACCGCCTACGCCATGTCCAGCGGCGGCCCGATCCTGCATCCGGCTGTAGATGCCATTGCGCTGGTGCCGATCAGCCCGCATAACCTCAGTAACCGGCCGATTGTTGTCTCGGGTAACGCCCAGATCGAAGTCACGATTATCAGCCAGGCAGCAGATCAAGCAAGGCTGTCAGCTGACGGTGACACATTGATTGAACTGCAGGCCGGCGATCGGGTTTTAGTCAATCGTATGGAACGCGCAATACAATTTATCCACCCGGCCGAGCATGAGCATTTCCGCGTATTGCGGACCAAATTGCACTGGGGCCGGGAATTGTGCTAACAACGTCGTCCGTGAATCGCGGCACGTAAATTTCCATGCTGAATACATATCTAACTGGAAGCTCTCATGTAATGCGCATTGCAGGCATCATGGTCGATGGCTCACGGTTCACGGTTCAATGCTGACCGGCCTGCACATTCGCAACTTTGCCGTTATTGACGAACTGGAGCTCAAATTCCAGTCGGCGATGACGGTGTTAACCGGTGAAACCGGTGCCGGTAAATCCATCATTGTTGATGCGCTGGATTTGATCCTCGGCGGCCGTGCCGACAGTGCCATGCTGCGGGCCGGTGCTGATCGCTGTGAAATCAGTGCAACATTCAAACCTCCGGCCGATACCTTGCTGACTAGCTTGCTGGATGAACAGGCCATTGAGCCGGATGAGGAGTTATTGATCCGGCGCATTGTGAACGCTGATGGCCGCTCGCGTGGTTTCGTCAACGGCAGCCCGGTGACGGCACAAACACTGCGTGCGATAGGTGATTTTCTGGTCGATATTCATGGCCAACATGCCAACCAGTCATTACTGAAACGTGATCAACAGCGGGTCTTGCTGGATAACTATGGTGGCTACGCATCTGCGCTTGAGACCGTAGCCGAAAGTTACGAACGCTGGCATGAAATTCAGCGGCAACTGCAGCAACTCGGAACCGCCGGTCAGGATCGCAATGCGCGGCTGGAATTGTTGCGCTATCAGGTGAATGAACTGGCTGAAGCAAATCCGGCCAGCGGTGAGTATGCTGAACTGGAAGTTGAGCATTCCCGGCTCGCCAATGCCCAGCGGCTGCTGGAAGTCAGTCAGGCCGCGCACAACCAGCTCAGCGAGGATGACGCTGCTATCAGTGTCATCCTCAACCGGATGGAGAAATCCCTGCGTGACCTGCTGCGCTTCGATCCGGCACTGGAATCAACGCTAAACCTGCTCGAGGCGGCCAATATTCAATTGCAGGAAGCCGCCGATGAACTGCGGCATTATCTCGACAAACTCGATCTTGACCCCGGTCAATTACAGACCGTCGAAACCCGGCTCGGCCTGTTGCATGATCTGGCCCGCAAGCATCAGGTCAAACCCGAAGCGCTGGCTGACCATCTGGCCGGCCTGCAACAGGAGGTCGAACTGCTCGAATCCAGTGACGCCCGCCATGAAGAGCTACAGGCAGCACAAGCTGCCGCACTCGCTGATTACCAGGCAGCTGCAAAAACACTGCATGACCAGCGCCAACAGGCTGCGGCAACGCTCGCGGCAGCAGTCAGCGAACAATTGCACAGCCTCGGCATGGCCGGTGCTGTTTTTGCGATTGAGGTCCAGCACGACACGGATGCCGCTATCAGCCGCACCGGCACGGATCGAATCGAGTTTCAGGTCACCACCAATCCGGGGCAGCCGCTGCGATCAATGGCCAAAGTAGCCTCCGGTGGCGAGCTGTCACGTATCAGCCTGGCAATCCAGGTCATCGGCAGTCGTGATAATGGCGTACCGACCCTGATTTTTGACGAAGTTGATGCCGGTATCGGGGGTGGTGTGGCAGAGATTGTCGGCAAGCTGCTGCAGGAACTCGGTCAGCACCGGCAAATATTTTGTGTCACGCATCTGCCGCAGGTGGCCTCACTCGGTCAGCAACATCTGCGCGTATTGAAAATGACCGGTGACAGCGAAACCCGCACCCGGGTACATGAATTATCAGTGGATGAGCGGGTTGAAGAGATCGCCCGCATGCTCGGCGGATTGAAGATCACTGATCAGACCCGGGCACATGCAAAGGAAATGCTGGCGGGATAGTGAATCAGGCGGCCTGACCAGCGCCGGCGCAGCGCCCGTGAATCACTATTTTTTTGGTTTTACGTATAACACCAGACTGTGATCGACCAGTTCATAGCCGTGTTTGCTGGCGATTTCGCGCTGAAGTTTCTCGATCTGTTCGTTACGAAACTCAATGACCTTGTCGGTTTGCACACAAACCATATGGTCATGATGTTCGCCTTCGTTCAGCTCAAATACTGAATGCCCGCCATCGAAATTGTGCCGCATGACGAGGCCGGCGGCTTCAAACTGGGTCAATACCCGGTAGATTGTTGCCAGGCCGACTTCCTCACCGACGCCAATCAGGGCCTTGTAGACATCCTCGGCGCTCATGTGTTTGAGTTCTGATTCCTCGAGAATCTGCAGAATGCGGATCCGTGGCAGTGTCGCCTTGAGTCCGGCTTTTTTCAGATCTTGGGCTTCCACGACAGGCTCCTGGGTTGCGGTCACATTTTGATAACTTAGCAGATAATCCTGCTATTGGCTGATTATATCAAAACCAACCGGAAAATCCTGACGCAGTCATTTATAATCCGGTTTTTGTATATTCTGGTCGCCACGACGACCCACAACCGAATTACTCGTTATTATGCGCCACACCATCCAAAATCTGCTCACGCTCGTCCTGCTGGCACTGCTGACCGGCTGCGGCAACTACAACTGGAAATTACCATTTGTCTACCGCGTAGACATCCAGCAGGGCAATGTTATTGAGCAAGGCATGGTCGACCAGCTCAAACGCGGTATGGATAAATCCCAGGCTCGCTTCATCATGGGTTCACCCGTGCTGGTCGATTCATTCCGCACGAATCGCTGGGAATATGTTTATACCTTTGAAAAAGGCATTCGTACACGCGAACAACGCCACCTGACGCTACATTTTGATGATGATGAGAAACTCAGTCACATTACCGGTGATATGAAAGTTGCTGATGGCCTGCGTGAACCGGCACCGGCACGGGTAGAACCGCGTACCGTTGAAGTACCGGCGGATCGGAGTCGGCGTGGCCTGTTTGGCTGGGTAGGGCGAGGCAGCAGCGAGGAGCCCGAAGCTGACGCCGGCACGACCGGGGAGCCTGCTACCGAGACAGAACAACGCGCGGAAGAAAATATGGAAGTGATAGAGGTTGACGACAACGAGATTTAAATCCGGGACTGGCATCTCACAGATAATATGTCTGCTCTGCGGGCTGGTCTGGTCGGCGAGTATTCCTGCCAGAGTCAGCGTCACTGACGATGAAGATCGTGTCGTGGCACTACCCCAACCGGCAGCCCGGGTCATCAGCTTGGCGCCACATCTTACCGAATTACTCTATGCCGCCGGTGCTGCAGGTCAAATCGTCGGCACTGTCAGATACAGTGATTACCCTTCCGCTGCAAAATCACTACCTCTGGTTGGCGATGCCAACAATCTTGATCTGGAAGCCATCTTCTCATTGCAACCGGATCTGCTGCTGGGCTGGACCAGCGGTAACTCACTGACCCAGTTGAAACAGCTTGAGAGACTGAAACTGCCGCTGTACCTGTCCGAACCGGAAAGCTTGACTGACATCGCTGCAACCATCACCGATTTGGGCATACTGACAGGTAATGAAGATGTTGCCGAACAGGCTGCTGCAAATTTTCGCAGCGAGCTGAAAGACCTGAAACACAGATACCATGGCCGCAAACCTGTGCAGGTGTTTTATCAAATCTGGGGGCAACCGCTGATTACGATCGCCGGCGATCATTTGATTGATCAAATCATCAGCCTGTGTGGCGGCAACAATATTTTTGCGTCAATGCAGCAACTGGCACCAGCAGTCGATACCGAATCGGTTCTCGCCGCCGACCCGGACATTATTATCGCCAGTGGAGATAATAATGAACGCCCCTACTGGCTCGATGAATGGCAACAATGGTCAAACCTGAAAGCCGTTCGCAATGACCAGATCTATCATATCAACCCGGACTTGCTGCAACGCCACAGCCCGCGCATCCTGGAGGGCGCTGCAATCATGTGCAAACAAATCGACACTGCACGGCAACATTCAGGACTGCCTTGAAATCAAACCGGCCAGTAAAATAACGTCCCGTTATCATTAATAGTCTTCATGCGACAACCATACAGCTTTTCAATATTGGCAAGCGTCAGTACTTCGGCAACCGGGCCGGCAAGCGTTTCATTTTCAAATAACAGCAACGCATGACTGCACATACGCAAGGCCATATTGATGTCGTGCAAACTCATCAGCAGTGCGCCCTGCTTTGCAAAACAACGTTCCTGCATCAATTCCAGCAATACCAGTTGGCGGCGCAAATCCAGATGATTGGCGGGTTCATCAAGCAGGAATATTTGCGGATTCTGGGCAAGCAAGGTCGCAATGGCCAAACGCCGGCGTTCACCACCGGACAGGGTATCCGTGCGCCGCATGGCCATGGCCTGCAACTCAACATCCTGCAGTAATGATTCGGCCAGTGCCTGATCAGCCGCACCTTCAAATTCCCAGAACCGCAGATACGGATGCCGGCCGGTCAACACCGTTTCCAGCACGGTCGCCGGAAAGGCATCCTGACTGTCTTGCAATAAAATCCCGCGAATACAGGCCAGTGCGCGGGCCGACCAGCTGGCCAGCGGCCGATCAAGATAATTGATTTCACCTGCCGCCGCCGGATGCAGACCGGCCAGCGTATGCAACAATGTTGTCTTGCCGGCACCGTTGGCGCCCAATACCGCCCAGGTCTGGCCTGCAGTAATGCTCAGATCAAGATTTTCGCATAATGTCCGGCCGCCGATGCTGACGCTTAATTGCCGGGTGCTTAACAGGCTCACGGCCGTTGTGCTCCGGCCTGACGCTGCAACAGAAACAGGAACAGCGGCACGCCAATAAATGCGGTCAACACACCTACCGGCAACTGCTGCGGCGCCAACAAACTGCGCGCCAGCAAATCCGCCAGCATCACCAGGCTACCACCGGCGAGCACACTGGCCGGGATCAGCAAACGGTGATCCGCACCGAGCCAGAGCCGCAGCAAATGTGGCACAACCAGACCGACAAAACCGATCGTGCCTGCCTGCACGACCGCCGTCGCCGTCAACAAGGCGCTGATCACATACAACATACCGCGCACCGGTCTGACCGCGACACCAAGTGCCGCCGCTTCGCGGTCACCACGCAACAGCAGATTCAGGGAACGTGCCAGTACCAGCGCCAGTAACAAGCCGATAAATAAAACCAGACCGGGCCAGACCAAACTGCCGGACTGACTCAAATCACCCATCAACCAGAACAACATGCTGCGCAGTGACTGCAACGGACTGATTACCAGCAGAAAACTGACCAGCGCACCCCAGCCTGCTGCCAATACGACACCGGTGAGCAACAGGCGTAACGGTTGCCATTCACCGCGGCCATGCGCAAGCATGAACACCAATAGTATCGACAACAAGGCACCGGTCATTGCACCACCACCGAGCCAGAGCTGGCTGCCGGTCACTAATACCACCAGCAGGGCACCTGCCGCAGCGCCCCCGGATACTCCCAGAATGTAGGGTTCGGCCAACGGATTACGCAGTAATACCTGCATCAATACACCGGCCAGCGCCAGCAAGGCACCAACCAGAAATCCATTCAACGTCCGTGGCAAACGCAATTCCATAATGACCTGCCGCACAAATGGCTCAGTCTCACCCGTCAGCAACAACCACAGATCCTGCCAGCCAACATCGGCGCTGCCGGTCAGCAAACTGATGACGGCAATGGCAGCGGTGACAAGCAAAAGACCGGCAAACGGCATGACACGCATCAGTTGCTGTGTCCCGGTGTGTAATACTGGTCTGCAGGGGTTCGGGCAGGGAGGGTCATGACTGGCTCGGGGAATGACTCTGTTTTGCCGTCCGGGAAGATTTTTCGTGCTTGGCTTTCTTTGCGGCACGCCGGCGCCGGCTCTCTTTTGGATCAACCAGCAGCGGCCGATAGATTTCGACGCGATCGCCATCGGACAATACATGATCCAGCGGATACAACTTGCCAAAAATTCCAACACGATTGCGGTCGAGATCAATCCCGGTGAATTTCTGCAACAATCCGGAAGCTTCTATTGCCTGCCCCAGAGTACTGCCAGATGCTAAAGTCAGACTGACACAACTGACGTCGTCACGCAGCGCATAGACAACCTCGACATGCAGGATTTCAGCCATAGAGCTGATGTGCACGCTGGACAAAAGCCGACATCAGGCTATTGACGATCTTGTTAAATGCACCGCCCAGTGCCATGCGTACGAGTTTGTTCTTGAATTCAAAATCCATATCCAGTGATACCCGGCAACCCGAACCGGCTGGCTCAAACTCCCAACGCCCATGCAGATACTGAAACGGGCCTTCAAGTAAATCCATCCTGAGCCGCACCGGCGGCTCCCCGGTATTGCGGGTAGTAAAACTCTGTTGCAGTTTACCCAATGCCATTGATATCTGCGCTTCAACTTCTGCATCCATCTGACGCAGTATCCTCACATTACTGCACCAGGGCAAAAAATCCGGGTACTTCTCGACATCATCAACCAGTTGATACATCTGTTCTGCACTGTAGGGCACTTGTGCAGTTTTATTGATTTGTGTCATCTGAATCTGTCTAAAGCCTGCTTAAATTGATAATTCCTGTCGCTTCCATAAAGACCAGCAACACACCCAGCGGCGCAATATAACGGGTAGTGACTCGCCAGATCATATAGCCGAACGTATCACCACCCAGCTCTTCTGCACTGGCATGGCGAGACATGATCCAGGCGGCGAATACCGCCGTGAGCAAGCCGCCCAGCGGCAACATGATGTTGGTAGTCAGGTATTCAACCAGGTCAAAAAAGGTTTTGCCAAATAATGTATTGCCCGACCAATGATTGAAAGACAGCAATGAGCCTACCCCCATTACCCATGCCACAATACCGGTGAGTATGGAGGCGTTGATGCGTTTAATGCCGCGGTTTTCTGCCAGCCACGCCACCGCTGGCTCCAGCAAGGAGATGGAAGACGTCCATGCAGCGAACATCAACAATACAAAAAACAATGTGGCAAACAGGCCGCCGTACGGCATCTGTCCGAACGCAATGGGCAATGTCTGGAAGATCAAACCGGTTCCCTGACCGGGCTCAAGTCCGAAACTGAACACCAGCGGAAAAATAGCCAGTCCGGCCATGATGGCCACGGTAATATCCATGGCAGCGATGTAGAATACAGTTTTTGGAATCGAGGCTTTGGCAGGCAGATAGGAGCCATAGATCATGATCGCGCCCATGCCAAGGCTCATGCTGAAGAATGCCTGGCCGAGTGCCGCCAATATGGCATCGGCGCTAAGTTTGCTGAAATCCGGCTTGAACAGATATTCAACTGCCGGAATGAATCCGGACGTACTCATGGCATAACCGACCATGACCAACAACAGCAATAACAGCGCCGGCATCAGAAACCGCACCGCTTTTTCCAGGCCATGCTGCACACCGCGCGCAACGACCACAACAGTCATGACCATAAAGATGGTATGCCAGGCCAGCAATCGCTCGGCATCACCAACCAGTGAAACAAACATGGCTTCCGTATCTGTAGCCGTTGCGCCGGTGAACATGCCACTGGCAGCACGCATGATATAGGCGAGCGTCCAGCCGCCGACGACACTGTAAAATGACAGTATCAAAAATCCGGCGACCACCCCCATCCAGCCCAGATACTGCCAGTGCTCAGTGCCTCCCTCCTCCGCACCCAGCGTACGCATGGTATTAATCGGGCTTTGCCGGCCACGGCGGCCCAGTAACACTTCGGCCATCATGATGGGAATACCGACCAGTACTACACAGATCAGGTAAACCAATACAAACGCGCCACCACCGTATTCACCGGTGATATACGGAAACCGCCAGATATTGCCGAGACCGACGGCTGACCCCGCCGCGGCCAGGATAAATGCCCAACGCGATGTCCACTGACCATGAATGGATTTTCGTGAACGCCCGTGCCCCGCTGCCGAATGGCCTGTCTGTGCCATGAATATTGCTCCTTAAAAAATTACCGGCTACTGGCGGAAAGCCAGCCGCGGCGGTCACACCTGTTATAATCGCGCGTTATTCTTTTAGCACCCAAACCGACACTATAATGCCAACGGGCAATTGAGAAAAATGGCGGGCAAGGCAGACAAAAAAAATACCGGCAGTACCATCGCGCTGAACAAAAAGGCCCGCCACGATTATTTTATCGAAGATCGGCTTGAAGCGGGGATTGCGCTCGAGGGCTGGGAAGTCAAAAGCCTGCGCGCCGGCAAGGCCCAGATCAGCGAATCCTATGTCCTGCTCAAGGACAACGAGGCGTGGCTGTTTGGCGCCCTGATCACGCCCCTGCAAACCGCCTCGACCCATATCCAGCCAGACCCGACCCGCACGCGCAAACTGCTGCTGCACCGGCAGGAAATCAGCAAACTCATCGGCGCGACCGAACGCAAGGGCTATACCGTCGTCGCTACCGCGATGTACTGGAAACAGGGCCGCGCCAAGGTCGAAATCGGCCTGGCCAAGGGCAAAAAGGAATACGACAAGCGTGCGGTCGACAAGGAACGCGACTGGGATCGGCAAAAGCAGCGTCTGCTGCGCAGCAAAGTCTAGAACCTGTCTCAAAAATCAAAGTTGAATCGCAATGCCCGTCATGCCGGACAGGGAATGTCCGGTATCCAGCCGCAGGGACGCCTTCCCTGGCCTCTGGATTGCGCCCTGTCCCTGTGCGCAATGCGATGTTTTAATTTCGAGACCACTTCTAGCTAAACCACGGAAACTGCAGCAGATCGGGAACATCCCTGCAAATCCGGTGTCCCAGTTTTAGCTGCTTGAATTGTGTTTTTTGAACCTTTTCCTTTCGGCTTTACACTTTTATCTTTATACTTTGTAACTGTTTTCCCGGGGGCGACCTGGCTTCGACGTGGGTCACAAAACCTGAGGGGCATGCCGAGGGGCAGAAAACCTCGTAAATCCAGCTGCAAATAATATAGTTGCCAACGACGACAACTACGCACTAGCCGCTTAAAGCCGGCTAGCGCTCGACTGAAGCCGTGCTTGTGCGTTCAGATATCGAGTGTCATCTCTTACAAGATCGCGATGAAGCCTGTCTGGCGCAGATTCGCTAAAACCTTAACAGACTCGCTGATGGTCTTCCCTGCCGGTCGGGTAGTCACCAGTTAAATAAATAGAGTCGGCTAAGCATGTAGAACCGAGGGCGGAGGACTTGCGGACGCGAGTTCGATTCTCGCCGCCTCCACCATTCAATAAAAAAGCCTCCTTCATGGAGGCTTTTTTATTGAACTGTACAGTGACCGGAATCGAACGAGCGTAGCGGGTTCGACAATTTTGTCCGGAACAAAATTGAACGTCGGCGCGCAGGGCAGCCTATATGGGTGAAGCGTTAGCTAATATCCGCAGGATATTAGCCGCTGAACGGGCGAAGCGGGACGCGAAGCCCCGGACTCATAAGGCGAAGCAGGGAAAGCGCAGCCTTATGAGTAGGCTGTAAGCTCGCCGCCATCAAAAGATCACAATCTTTCTTGAAAGAAACACTCCAAGCCTATAAGATTTTTTTGACCACTCCCCCTTCGACTTCGGTCGCTGGGCGCAAGGCCCCTACCGAGGCCTTTGCTTTATTACCCCTGTAAAAGAATACGGCTGACTAATTCGCAACAGGGAAGAACAACATAACAGGTCATTAAGACAAAAGAATATAGAATCCGATGTTAACCTTACCATCCATCTTCTAGACCTCTCTCTCAACGTCCGCCGCCAGTTGCGGATCTTTTTGTTCTATCTGCCGCAGCAGATTACTCAGTGTCGACAAGCCCTTCCCCTTTCCGGCCGAATGCTGATTCCATGATCATTGTACAAATTCAAAACGCACCTTGAGGTTATTCAGGCGCGAATGCGGTATCACGCCATCATGCTGCAGCCGACCGACAACGATACCGGGATGAATACCGATCCGGTGCGCGAACTCCAGTACGGCATCGGCAGTCGTCAGATATCGCAGAAATTCGGCCTGTTCCTCTGGTATCAGAAAATTGCCGGCCCAGTCGTTTGCTTCCTGTTCCTGTTGTGATTCGATGGTTTCGCCACCGAAATCGTCGAGAAAGACCTCCTTTTTGCCGTGCAGCAGAATATGCGCCGCCTCGTGAAAGAAGGTAAACCAGAACCTGTCATTATATTTGCCGTACAGCGACAACTGGATCAGCGGTCGGCCAGCGCTCAGCCAACGGGCCACGCCGCTGACATGGGCGCGCGGAATCGCCGGCACCAGAACCAGCGTAACACCGGCATCACGGCAAAGCTCGAACATTCCCGGCCTGAATTTTTCTGCCGGTTTAGTGGTCAGTGCACGAATCCCGGCCAGTGCTTTCTTGAAACGGTGCGGATTGTAATCGGGCGTATCAATCTTTTCTGCCTGGACCTCTCCCAGCCGCAACCATGCCGATATGGCACCAGCATCACATTGTTCCTCGCGTGTCCGGCGATAAGCCGCCTGCACGTTTGCATAACAGGTTTTCCATTCATCGGGGGAGGCCACACCGAAAAAGCGCAGCAGTTCCTCAACGATGGTGGGTTTGTTTTGCGCGTCCAAACGGCGTTTGCTGATCGCTTCTGTTTTCATCAGTTCCCTGACCGGCAGTTGATCCAGCCAACCGGTCCAGTTGGCGTAGCTTTGTTCGGCCGCCAGCCGCATGCGACGCGCCTGATACTCGGCCTCGCGCGCCAGCCAGAAACCGGCCGTGCTACCCAGCACACGTTCCAGGCGCAGGGCAGTATCTTCGGTCAAGGGCACTTTGCCGTTGATCAACTGACTGACATGCTTGGTCGAATAACCCAACCTTGAGGCCAGATCGGCCTGCGACCAGCCACGCTCCTCGAGCAGATCAGCGATGGTCTCGCCCGGCGGCGATACCCAGTCCGGACGGAACGGGACAGCCGTGTCAGTCATGATAGTCTCCAATATAAATGATTCGTATCCGGGTCACGCAGGACCAGTCGATACCACCCGCTTCTTGGCGGGGAATCGGGTTGTGATTTGGTTCAAAGACAAGCCGTGCGCCGCGGTGCAGATCCAGCGCAAATTGCCCTGCCCGCTTGCCCCGCAATGGATGCGGCTGGCCGGCGATGAGTTCGGTCACGCAGGCAGCGGCCTGCAAATCGTCAAGACGAGCACGGAGTTTACGGGCACAGGGTTCACCGAATTCCCGCTGGGCATGGGTTTGGTGCTCGCATAATTGGCGTAACTTCCGATCCTTGAAGTTGATACCCATTTGAAGCAGTAAGTATAAATAAATTTACCTGATAGGTAAAGTTTTTTTAGAATTAGATTCAGGGACTACCGGAAATGATGCACGAGAGCGGTCAATTATGTTTGTTTTGACTGGATTCCGGCTTTCGCCGGAATGACCAATTTTCATAACTCCTGGCATCGTATACTCGATAATGATCTTTGAGACCGACTCCAGCCGCTGAACGGGCGTAGCGGGATGCGAAGCCCCGGACTCATAAGGCCAAGCCGGAAGAGCGCAGCCCTATGAGCAGGCCATAAGCTCGCCGTCTCCACCAATATAAACACAAAGGCCAACCCTCACGGTGGCTTTTTTATTTGACCTGAAGATGCTGCCAGAATTGATCTGGCGCAAATAATTCGACAATTTTGCATTGAACCCACACCAGACATGCCTCAAACGCAGCAATTGATACATCGTAAAGCGCTGACACAAGGTACACTGGCAGGTGCTACTTCCAGATACTGAAACGACAACATGCAATTTCTTCTTCATCCTCCGCGCTATCTATTTTTCACTGGCAAAGGCGATTTTTTCATATCGTGCGCGGAAATGGTTTCCCGGAACCATCCCTGCTCAGTCACCTGCCGGTCTGTATTTTCAGTATCAAAAACTCATCAAGGAGAGCAGAAATTATGTTTAAGAAAGCATTGGTAGCGCTCGATCTGTCCCCGGCAGAACTACCCATCATTGAATGTTTACCTGCACTGCAAAAATGGGGCATACACCAGATTGTACTCACCCATGTGATCCAGTTTGGCTATGCGCATGGGGCTGGCCTTGCCCATCAGCAAGAGTATGAAGACTGGTTAAAGAAATCTGCACAACCCCTGCGTGAGGCCGGTCTTGATGTAGTAACAGAAGTGCGGGCCAGTGGCGTACCAGCCAGTGAGGTTTTAAAAGCTGCAGATGAAAACGCAGCCGATCTGATTATCATTGGCTCCCGTGGTCAGAATTTTCTTGCCAAACTGTTCCTCGGCAGTGTCGCCCGCGAAGTGATCCGTAACACCACGAAACCCCTGCTTCTGGAGTGGATAGAACCCACGGTTGAGGCAACACAGGCGAATTGTGAAGCCGTTTGCACTGACACACTCAGGCAAATTCTGTTCGCCACTGACTTTTCAGAACATGCAGCAGCAGCCGAACAGGCTGTGCTGGTACTGGCTCCCAAAGCACAACATACAGAGTGTGTGCATATCCTGCCGGCCGAAAAAACCGGTTTGTCCGAACAGGATACAGCAACAGCCCGGCACGCAATGAAAGAGCTGGTTGCACGAATCGAGGCAGGAGGAGGCAAGGTTACCGGTACCGTCTTGCAAGGTAAGCCCTCTGTCGAAATTGCTCACCATGCAGACAGTCAAAAGGCTACGCTGATTGTAGTCGGCAAACATGGACAAAACTGGATAGCAAGCAAGTTAATTGGCAGCACAGCCGCAAACATCTGCGAAATCGCTGCCCGCCCGGTATTAATGGTTCCGTGAGGAGTGCAACGTACTTATGGCACATGGCGTGAAGGCTGGACGAGCAAAATGGAATAAAGATTGATAATTCACCACCGGAGAAATGAGCATGACCACCCGACAAATTGTTCTTTGTAATTCTGTGCGTACAGCTATCGGTACCTACGGTGGCAACCTGAAGGATATCCCCGCGCCTGATCTCGGTGCAGCAGCAATCCGTGAGACACTTAAACGTTCAGGGTTGCCGGCCGACAGCATCCAGACCGTGGTAATGGGAAACGTTATCCAGGCTGGCACCAGGATGAACCCGGCGCGGCAGGCGGCCATCGCCGCTGGCCTGCCGGTTGAGGTACCCGCACTTACCGTCAACCGCGTCTGTGGCTCAGGTGCACAGGGTGTGGCCAGCGCGGCACTGGAGATATGGTCCGGCATGATTGATTGTGCGATCGCCGGTGGCATGGAAAACATGGATCGTGCCCCATACTTGCTGCCTCAGGGTCGTTGGGGTGCGCGCATGGGTGACGTGATGATGCTGGACAGCATGCTCTGTGACGGATTACATGACGCTTTTAGCGACAAGCACTCCGGTTGGCATACCGAAGATCTGGTGACAAAAAACGCAATTTCGCGCGAAGACCAGGACCTTTGGGCACTACGCTCACAACAACGTTTTGCGGCTGCGCAATCTGCTGGCAAATTTGACACCGAGATTGTGCCGTTTGAAGTACCAGGCAAAAAGGGGCCGACTTTGTTCGCGAAAGATGAACATAACCGCCCTGAAACCACAGCTGAATCACTGGCCAGGCTCAAACCTGTATTCCGCAAGGACGGTACCATCACTGCCGGGAACGCACCTGGACTCAACTCGGCTGGTGCCGCGATGATCGTCGCCGAGCGCAGTTGGGCCGAAGACAATGGTCTGGTACCACAAGCCCGGCTGGTGAGCTACGGCATCGGCGCAGTCGAACCTGGTTTCTTCGGACTTGGACCGGTGCCAGCAGTACACCAGGCGCTGTCACGTGCCGGCTGGCAAGTAGGCGATATAGACCGTGTAGAGATCAACGAAGCTTTTGCTGCTATTGCATTGGCATGCCTGCGTGAGATCGGCTTCGCTGAAGACAGCGTCAATGTCGAAGGCGGCGCCATTGCTCATGGCCACCCTATCGGCGCAAGTGGAGCGGTGCTAACCGTAAAACTGCTTCATTCAATGAAGCGCGATGGCTGCCAACGCGGCATCGTTACCCTCTGCATCGGTGGTGGGCAAGGTATAGCGTTGGCTCTGGAAATGCTCTGAATAAACTACTGCCGCCATCAACGCGTCGAAACGTTAACCAGTTCACCGCCCGGAATTTCAACGCCGCGGCGCTTCAGCAGTGAACCTCCCAGGCGGTAGAGTTCAATCAGTGCCTTGCGATAAGTCACTATCGTCTCGATTTCACCAATCTGACTTTCAATAAAATCACGCCGTACCAGTGCGACATCAAAAGCGGTCGATTTACCGACACGGAAACGCGCCTGCTCGGCCCGCAGAACTTCTTGATGCAGGGCACTGGCAGCACTGTTGCCAGCCGGCAGTTCCAGGCGCAATCCGGCGGTGACGTCATAGGAAGAACCGTCAATATCATTAAACGCCGTACCGAACGAACGTGCAAAACCGGATTTGCCCAGCGTCAGGAAAAAATCAAGTTGTGGTAACAGACCATTCTTGGTGCGCACCACTTCCAGCCGGCCACGTTCAATCTGCAACTATTATTAAGGGGTAGACTACGGTTTTGCATTGAAGGAAACCTTGATCTCTCGTGCTCATATCAGCCCTCTCTTGGATTCTTTGCCGTTAACAACTTATCAATCTCCATCTCATTATGTCTGCAACAATCCCTGATTCTTACTCATTAGAAAAATTCAAAACGCACCTTGAGGCGATTCATGCTCGAATGCGGTATCACGCCATCATGCTGCAATCGGCCGACGACGATGCCGATATGGCGCCAGCATCACATTGTTCCTCACGTGTCCGGCGATAAGCCGCCTGCACGTTTGCATAACAGGTTCTCCATTCATCGGGGGAGGCCACACCTCAAAGTTCTGCCCCTGGCAGATTGATGTTCCAATCGCTTTTCACTCCAGACAAAAGCCGTAGCCTTTGAGGAATATTTAAAAACCCATTCAGGCCGCGCATTTGCCGCCAGTCATTTCTAATGGGGGTTCTCGCCTCACGAGAATGACCAAACGAACCAGCTCCTAGCGAAGACGGTAATACAAAGTCTGGGTAAAGGTGCCGTCGTCGTTGTTCACGGATTTCATCTCGCCGCTGATACCGGCGTATTCTCTCGTTCCGCCGACGATCGTCACCCACGACTCTCCCTGCTCGAACTCCTTTCCGGCAACCTGGATTGTCCCGTCCTCGAAAGTCAACGTCCACTGGCACTGGAAGCTGTGCCCAACGCGCGTTCGGATACATATACCGCTGTTATTGCCGATCCGGCGATGTGCTTCATCCAGCAGCGGCTGATCGAACACATGAATATCGCCCATGGAGTCGCCGGTTTCACCCGTATCAATGAACCGGGCAGCGTGCACTCGCGCATCGGCAATGGTAACCAGAACCTGTCTTTCCGGCAGGGAGCAGGCGGCACCGGTAATGGCCGCAAACAGCAGCACTCCGGCCTGTTTATGATTTAGAGTACTCATAACGAAACACACCTGCCTACAGTAATGTCGTTGCCGGAATAATAAAAGAGAATGGGATCTCCCGCAGGCCAATCGGTATTGCCTGGGCAGGGTATCTGACGCATGACAACGGGCTGAGTCTCCCCGACTCAGGGATTACAGTAATCGCACCGCCCGGGATCGGCAAATTCCCTTCCTGGCCTTTGTTGTTGTTCCCGATGTTCGCAGGCCGGGCACGACCAGATGTCCGCCAGCACCTCCCGGGTCGGGGCCTGGCAGCACTCGCAAGGCAGACCGCGGACATGATCGCTGATCCAGAACCCGGGGTTGCCACATATCGGACACAGCGAGTCGAGTTTGTTCGCGAGATCGGTGGCCGCCTGGCGGATCATGTCCCGGCGCGGTGCATGACAGTGGGCACGCAAATCGTGTTCGGCGAATACGGTGCCGGCATCGGAGACCGCCAGCAGTTCATGAAAGACCTGTTCCAGTTCCTCCCAGTTGTCGATCCCCTTGCGCAGACGCGGGTCGTTTTCGTCATTCGCCCGTAACACCAGTCTGTCTTCCGGAAACCCGGTTTCCTCGGCAAAACGACGCATGGCCGGCCATCACTGTCAATGTTTATGCCGAGGTCGACGACATGGCCATGCTGCGCCTGCTGGCACGCGACTCCGGCGGAGTGGCTGTCATACCGGAGGTGGTGGTGCAGGACGAATTGCGCAGCGGAATACTGGAGAAGTACTGCACAGTACCGCGGGTTTATGAAAACTTCTACGCCATCACGACGCGGCGGCACTTCCAGTCCAGCGCCCTCAAGCAATTGCTGGCGACCGCTTGAAGGCGGCCGAGCTGGCGGCGCTCTACTCGGGAAACCGTCTGCTATCGAAATGCAGCAGAACGGCCATGAGCGTGATTCATGAAAGGACGCCTTTTGAGAAAGCCACAGGATTGCACTCGCATAGCGGGTTCGACTATAAACTAGCGCATCGAGAGATTGACCTGCGCATCACCCGGAATTTCCACACCACGGCGCTTCAGCAGTGAACCTTCCAGGCGGTAGAGTTCAATCAGGGCCTTGCGATAAGTCACTATCGCCTCGATTTCACCAATCTGACTTTCAATAAAGTCACGCCATTGAGAACACTGTCATCGAGCACGGAAACAATTGCTGTATTGGCCGCTACGGTGGTGCTTTCATTGACAAACCGTTCACCGACGACACGGCTGTCACTACCATTGCGCCAATCGGCCCGAATGGTAAAGTAGGACAAACGGATTTCAGCACCGCGCAACGCAGCTTCACTTTGCGCGACTTGTGCCTCGGCCAAACGTATACGTGCCGCTTGCGCAGCAGCCTCACCGGCAGCAGCGTCCAGCTCTGCTTCGGATGCAATTTTCTGTGCGCGTAGCTCTTTGATACGTTGAAATTCCCGCTGCCGGGCATTCAGCGTACTGGTCGCTTCAGTCAGGCTCGCACGCGCAACCTCAAGCTATGACAACATCAAATCCACAGAATCACCGGCTGTGGTGCTTGCAATCCAGGCTTACAGGACCTTTCCAGGGCAATTTGTTTGAACATTTTTAGCGCAAACAGGAAATTTGTGCTATTAATTATCAAGCAGTTAAAACAACTACCTCATCCAGCTTGTCTTTATTAATAACCTTGGAACCCGGCCATGAGCCTGCATGCTATACCGAATGTTACTTCGCATATTCGCCGTGTAACCGTCCTGAACTGGAAAGGTGGTTGCGGCAAATCCATGCTGGCCATCAATCTGGCCGCGTACTACGCCAGTCAGGGCTACAAGACCGTACTGATTGACCATGATCCACAGGGCACCGCTTTGCGCTGGCTGAATCAGCGCACGGCCGGTGATAATGCCATTCACGGCATCAACGCGACCAACCGCAATAGCCAGATCACCCGCAGTTTTCTGATGCGACTGCCGCCAGGCACGCAGCGTGTTGTTATTGATACGCCGGCAGGGACACGTGGCCACGACTTGCAGGAACTGGTGCATGAAACAGATCGAATTATTGTGCCGGTTCTGCCTTCGGATGCTGATATTCATGCAGCCGCCGGTTTTATCGGTGAATTATTGCTGAATGCCCGGGTACGGAATTCCGGTGCCAAGGTGGGCGTTATCGCCAATCGGGTAAAGCGCAATACCCTGATGTATCAGTCGCTGCAGCGGTTCCTGAAGCAATTGCAATTCCCGCTGCTGGGTGAGTTGCGTGATACCCAGCAGTATGTACACGCGGCTGAAAGCGGTCTCGGCATCTTCGAGCTGCAGCCGCCATCACGCATCCGGCGTGATATCCAGCAATGGCAACCGATTCTTGACTGGCTGGAACACGATTTCCTACACGGCAATCAACTCGATTTCAATCTCGGCTGATCCCCTGTTCACCTGCCCGGTGGAGGATATAAATTCCGGAACTGCTGCTAAATCACTGACAAGTTTCGGACGAAAAAAAACCGCCAGCCCGAAGGCTGGCGGTTCACTACTTACCTTTAGTACTGCGTATTACTACTGCGAGACCACCAGGTCAACCCGGCGATTCTGCGCACGACCCGCAGCATTGTCATTGCTGGCAATCGGTGAAGATTCACCTTTACCAACTACCTGCAGACTACCGGCAGAAATACCATTGGCAACCAGATAGCCACGTACCGAACGCGCACGGCGCTCTGACAGACCCTGATTGTAGGCGTCCGAACCGGTACTGTCAGTATGACCTTCAATTGCCACCGATACACCCGGGTTGTCACGCAGAACGCGAACCGCCTGGTCCAGTGTCGACTTGGCAGACGGCTTCAACTGGGCACTGTCGAATTCGAAGTTAACGCCTTCGATGGTATGCAGCATACTGCCTGCCATCGGGCAACCACGCTCATCGACGCGGGTGTTGGCCGGTGTGTTCGGGCATTCGTCCAGGTAATCAGGCACGCCGTCACCGTCGGAATCCAGTGGGCAACCGCGGGAATCAACTTCGACGCCTGCCGGGGTACCTGCACACCAGTCACGATAATCCGGTACGCCATCACCGTCGGAATCCAGCAAACCTGGATCGGGTTCTGGTTCCGGCATGGGTGCATCACCACATTCAGGTGCCATCCGGGCGGGTGAATTTGGTGCCTCCCAGCATTCATCAAAACCACTCTTGACAACACCCGTGGCACTGTCCAGATAACCGATATCGTCAGCAAACGCCGGTGTGGCAACTGACAACATCAGTGCCGCAAAACTCAACAACATTGTTTTTGTAAAAAGCTTGTTCATTCTTCTCTCTCCCAAACTTAGATGTTCATAATTCCTGCAACCAGGAATTACGGGTTTCCATACATATTTATTGGATTTAAATACTATCGTCTATTCTCAACGTAACGCTATTCTACACGCTTCTCCGTGCTCCAACACACATAAACAAAGCCCAAAAATCCTTGCGTTGAAATCGCGATTTGGACCTCCAAATGCCTGTAGACTTAATCTGTTTTCAGTTTAACTAATTGAAAACCATAATAAAGACGGAAGCATGATTTTCCACGCCGGGTTATGGCCAGGCTTGATCTCAAGCCTGAATACAGACGCATTCAAAGGCAAAAACCATTGCAATTTCACTGTGTGGCGCTGGAATTTGAAATACCTGCAATAATTTCAGGCATTATTAGCCGCCATTTGTTCCCGGTAAATCAAGTCTACCGGCCAGCGAATGTGATGCCGTTCACGTTTCAGGACGCCTTGCGGGCATAACGATTGGCCACATATTCGTCCACAATTTGCTGAAATTCCCGGGCAATATGGTCGCCGCGCAATGTCATGGCCTTTTTGCCATCGATAAACACAGGAGCCACCGGTACTTCACCGGTACCGGGCAGACTGATACCGATATCGGCATGTTTACTCTCACCCGGACCGTTTACTACACAGCCCATCACCGCCAGACTCATGTCCTCGACACCGGTGTAATGCTCGCGCCAGATCGGCATCTGGCTGCGCACATAGGCCTGGATACTGTCCGCCAACTCCTGAAAATACGTGCTTGTTGTACGGCCACAGCCGGGACAGGCTGTCACCAGCGGTGTAAATGAACGCAGACCCAGCGTTTGCAGCATTTCCTGGGCAACAATGACTTCACGGGCACGATCACCACCCGGCTCCGGTGTGAGGGATACGCGGATCGTGTCGCCAATGCCTTCCTGCAGCAATATGCCCATTGCCGCACTCGAGGCGACGATACCTTTCGACCCCATACCCGCCTCGGTCAGGCCCAGATGCAGGGCATAATCACAACGCCGGGCAATATCACGGTAGACCGCTATCAGTTGCTGCACACCACTGACCTTGCATGACAGGATGATCTTGTCACGCGGCAGACCGATTTCTTCAGCCTTTTCGGCGTTGCTGATAGCCGAAACCACCAGCGCCTCGCGCATGACTTCCTCTGCCTCTTTTGGCTCGGCAAGCTGGGCGTTCTTGTCCATCAATTCTGCCAGCAGGTCCTGATCGAGGCTGCCCCAGTTCACGCCAATGCGCACTGGCTTGTTATATTCCACGGCCTTTTCGATCATGGTGCTGAACTGGCTGTCTTTCTTGCGGCCAAAGCCGACATTGCCGGGATTGATGCGGTACTTGCCAAGCGCTTCGGCACAGCCCGGATATTTAGTCAGCAACAGATGGCCGTTATAGTGAAAATCGCCGACCAGCGGCACCCGGCAGCCAATGGCATCCAGGCGTTTCCGGATCAGGGGGACAGCGGCGGCAGCTTCTTCGGTGTTAACAGTCACGCGTACCAGCTCGGAACCGGCCGCGGCAAGTTGCTGCACCTGCCGGGTAGTACCATCGACATCGGCCGTGTCAGTGTTTGTCATTGATTGGACGACGACAGGCGCCCCGCCACCAATAAGGATAGAGCCTATTTTTACGCCGACACTGTCGCGCCGGGCTTGAGGACCAAATTCGACTTTCATAACCTGCTCAGGCAACCTCTTGAATACTGGAACCACCGCAAACCTGATATCCCCGCAGGAACAGTCCAGGCTGCGAACCTTATAAACCCCTGAATTATCGCACACGTTGCAGTGCACGAAAAATAAAACCAGCAACTGTTTGCGGCTATACTCCAGTATTTCAGCAGCCAGGCGCCATCTAATCCGGTACCTTCGGCTGCTGCGAGCCAGCCGCTTTCAGTCTTAATTGGCCGACACACAATTTGAATTAATACTGTGATAGAGTTCACAACTTGTATAAACAGAGGCTGCCGGTGTGAGTCTTATCACACTCAACCCGGTCTGTATTGAGTAGACTGACTGGCAAGTTTTCAAACTCTAGATACACTTCAACGATTGTGGCTGGGCCCGGGGTCACTCCGCCCTCCTCCCCCCCCCCTGATGGGTGGCTCCGGGCCTTTTTATTTTCAATCCTGTTACTGTTTCTGGCTGCAATTCGCAATCAGTTTCCGTGTTACGTCAACCGGCAGCGATCACTAGCCAATTGATTTATGGCTGAATTAATCAGAGCTTCTTATAATGATTTGTGATTATTCATTCCGGCGCCTGCATCAACAAACGAATAACATGCCCGTTATTGATACCAGTACGAACTACGGTACTTATACGCCTGCACCAATCATCCGCCGGCTGATCAGACTTGCCCAGCATTGCCCTGATAACTGGCCGGGCAATCAGTTGGCGTTAATTATCCGCAAACTGGTGAGAAAAACCGCAGCCATGCCACTTGATAGCCAGGCAGGTGATATTCAGATGCGGTTTTACCTGCATGACAATGTTTCCGAACGGAAATTTCTGTTCATGCCGCAGAGGTTTGACCCGGCAGAACGCGAACTCATACAGCAACTTTTACCCGCCGACGGCACCTTTATTGATATTGGCGCGAATGTAGGGATTTATACACTGACTGCCGCACGGGTATTGAATCATCAGGGCCGGATCCTGGCGTTTGAACCCAACCCACCCGCTTTCGCACGCCTGCAATTCAATATCAATGCGAACCCCGGCATCAGTGCGCGTATCACGCTGTTGCAGGAAGGCGTCAGTGATCAGGATGCAGAATTTGAACTCCAGCTTGACGCCAGTAACCTTGGCGGCAGTAGCCTGAAATCACGGGCTGCAGCTGCATCAACGCAACATGTGAGCGTTCGCTGCCGGCCATTGCTGCAGGTATTGATGGAACAGAACATAACCCGCATGGATATGCTGAAAATTGATATTGAAGGTGCCGAGGACATAGCGCTGGCACCGTTTTTACAACAGGCAGATGACTCGTTACTGCCGGATTACATCATCATTGAGCGATCCGAACGGGACTGGCAAATTGATTTGCATGCCTTGCTGCAACAACGCGGCTACCGGCAACGGCTGGAAACCCGGATGAACCGGATTTTTCAACGCCCGAAAACCTGACAGCCCATCAACCTGAATACCTCAATTTATTCAGTTAAAACGATAATTCCAGTTGCGGATGATTTACCGGTGCCGGACGTGGCCGGGTGCGCTGTAGTGGTTGTCGGGCTACAGTCGCAGTCTTGCTGTTGGGATTAGCCGTATGGCTGGGCCAGGCGGGTGTTGTACGGGTTGCCATTGATTTACTCTGAAACATTGTGTTTACCTCTTCAGTTGATTCAGCTTTAATTACTTAAAAAAATACGTCCCTGTATCACGGCATCTCTGACATCCAACAGAGTCTTCTTCACGGGGAATCATTCAACCGCTATTGGTAGCCGCGCATCTGGCCAACCAATATGCCCTGAATCTGCACGCGATCGGCCGGGTACACCAGCGGCGTCAGTTCGCTGTTCTCCGGCAGCAATTCAATCTGGCTGCCATTGCGGCGGAAGCGTTTTAGCGTGGCTTCCTGCTCATCGATCAAGGCGACGACAATATCGCCATCCCTGGCGCTGGTGCTGTAGCGCACAACCACATAATCACCGTCCAGTATGCCGGCCTCGATCATCGAATCGCCCTTGACCTTGAGTACAAACCGATCCGGTCCGTCAAACAGCTCACCAATATTGATTTCGTCTTCACCGGCAATGGCTTCAATCGGTGCACCGGCGGCAATCCGTCCGGCCAATGGCAATGTATGTAACCGCTTACTGTTTTCGCCAGTCAGCCTCAAACTGCGCCAGCTACGCTCGCTGCGCTGCAAATGACCTTTGTCGATCAGGGACTCGACATAGCGATGCACGGTGCCGCGGGAACGCAACCCGACACCCTTGCCAATTTCGGCAATCGTTGGCGCATGCCCCTGCTGGGCAATATGGCGGGTAATGAATTGCAGGATTTTTTCTTCCAGCGCGGTCAGCATTTTGTTCTCCTTACGTTCTCTGATAATCAGCATAGAGAACAAAAAGAGAACTTTCAAGTGGTATTTCAATCGGGATTATTTCCTCGAAAATGCCGCTATGCAGCATAAAATCAGGCTTTTACGGCGCTATCAACATGGGTGTAAGATTCAGTGAAGATCGGAACGTCGGCGTATACCGGAACTCCATTAGAGGCTGTTCCGATGAAGTCGGAACGTTTCGCGTCAGAAAAGCTGTCCGGTTTTAATAGAGACAGCAAAGCCAGGAAATCTGGACTTGAGGAGAGTGCGATGTCTGTCAAACGTATCGAAAAAAGCGACGCCGAATGGCGCGCTGAGTTGAGTCCCGAGCAGTATGCCATCTGCCGCGAAAAAGCCACCGAGCGTGCCTTTACCGGCAAATACTACGACTGCAAGGATCCGGGCATCTACCGCTGCGCCTGTTGTGACGTGCAACTGTTCAGTTCGGAAACCAAATATGACTCCGGTAGCGGCTGGCCCAGTTTTTATGCGCCGTTAAGCCGTGAACGGCTGCGTACAATCGAGGATAACAAGTTCGGGATGCAGCGGGTGGAAGTGTTATGTGCTGCCTGCGACGCGCATCTCGGTCATGTGTTTCCGGATGGCCCGGAACCGACCGGCCTGCGCTTTTGCATTAATTCCACAGCATTAAAACTCGACCGCAACGCGCACGGCCATACCGGTAAAGCCAACTAGGCGATTGGAACAATTGCCATAGATCCGTGCCATAGACCAGTACCATAGACCAGCACCATAGATGATGGTGTCGCTGTCAGCTACTGCGATTTTTCAGCATGACTTCCATATCGTCAAAAGATAGTGGCCGGCTAAACAGATAGCCCTGATATTCATTGCAATTAAGCTGTTTGAGCAACTCCAGCTGCTCTGCAGTTTCCACGCCTTCAGCGATAACTCCCAAACCCATTGCATGCGCCAGCGGTATAATTGCGGAAACGATCGCCATGTCTTCCGCGCTGGTACTGAGGTTGGTAATGAATGCCCGATCAATCTTGAGTGCCGTAACCGGCAGCTTGCTCATATAGCGTAGCGATGAGTAACCCGTGCCAAAATCATCAATACTGATACCCAGGCCGCGTTCCCTCAACTGGCCAAGCTTCTTGATATTGTCATCCAGATTCTCCATCAACACCGTCTCCGTGATCTCCAGTTCCAGCATGGCAGCATCGCAGGAAGCGGCATCAAGTATGGCATTAATCCGGGCAGCGAAATCCTTTTGTCTGAGCTGGATGGGCGATATATTCACGGCAATGGGCGGCGGCTCAAGCCCCTTGTCAAGCCAGCCCTGATAGTCCAGCATTGCCCGCCTTATCACCCACTGCCCGACATCCAGAATCAGTCCTGTTTCTTCCAGCACCGGAATAAACTTGTCTGGTGGCACCATGCCGGTTTCGCTATTCCAGCGAATCAATGCCTCCATGCCACAAATACTGTTGTCGGCAATATTAATTTTCGGTTGATAGAAAAGAACAAATTCATCATTTTCCAGCGCCTGACTCAGTTTGTTTTCCAGAATAAGCTTCTCTGCAATCAGGGCATTCATTTCCGATGTGTAAAAAAGATATTTGTCCCCCTGCTGCTTGGCACTCTTTAATGCAGCTTCTGCATTTTTAAACAGCGTCTCGGCGTCATGCCCATCGCCGGGATAAATCACTATGCCCATCTTCGCCGAAATCTTCAGTTGCTGTTCATCTATAACCACCGGGACAGTCAGGCCGGGAATGATTTTTTCTTCAATAAAACGGGCTACTTTCGCCACGCTGCTCATACTGGCAAGCAACACGGCAAACGTATTGGCAGTAACACGTGCCACATGATCAGATTCCGGTAACGCCGACTTGAGATTGGTGGCCACCTGTTTCAGTATACTGTCACCGGCATGGCGGCCAAATGTATCGTTAATATAGGTGAACCGCTCAATATCAATCAGGATCAGTCCGAGAATATGGTTATGCTTTATCGAACGCAGTGCCTGTGTCAGGCGATCATTGAACAAATCAAGGTTGGGCAATCCTGTCAGCACATCATAGTAAGCCAGATAATTAAGCCGGGTTTCCTTCTCTATATGATCAAGCGCGTATGACACATCGGCCGCCATCTCCCTGAGCAGCTTCATTTCAT
This sequence comes from Gammaproteobacteria bacterium, assembly GCA_040905025.1. GTDB lineage: Bacteria > Pseudomonadota > Gammaproteobacteria > Methylohalomonadales > Methylohalomonadaceae > JBBDSJ01. Next base: position 35,738 of record JBBDSJ010000008.1, on the reverse strand, counting down.
CTTCATCAAATGCACCGATATCCTGGCTATACAGTGTAAATGTGCCGATAGCCTTGTCACCAACAGCTATCGGCAATATGGCAAACGAACGGAAACCACGTTCCAGCATTTCACGCCGGTATTTTATCCCGGGAGTGGTCTCGATATCGTCACCCACCACCGGTTTGTTTTCACGCAGTGCATGGCTGACCAGATTCTGCCCTTCCGGCAGATCTGCACGCGCCGAAAACCGTGCCACATCAAGATAGCCCTGCTCGGCTCCCTGCCAGGCAACCGGGCGTATTTCCTGCGTTGCCGTATCCAGCAGACCAATCCACGCCATTACAAAACCACCATGCTCGACCGCGATACGGCAGGCTTCCTGACAAAGTGTGTCCGGATCACGCACACGGACAATCGTATAGTTAATACCACTGAGTACTGCGCGGATCCGGTCCAGACGCGCTATCTTGATCTCCTGTTCATGCTGCCCGGTAATATCCGCCAGTGAACCGATCATGCGGGTCGTCTTGTCCGTGCCATCACGGATGATGTAGCCGCGACCGAGCACATAGGCATATGAACCGTCGTTTCTCTGGAACCGGTAGGTTTCGCTCCAGTAGACATCTGTGCCTGAAATAGCCTCCTGCAGACTTCCGGTGACACGTTGCCGATCATCCGGGTGTACCTGATCGGCCCAGAACTCCAGGTCCGGCTCAACACTGTCATACGGATAGCCAAACAGACTGTAAAATGACTGATTCCACCAGATTTTGTCTGTCAACAAATCCAGATCCCAGATAGCATCATTCGTGGCCCGCGAAATAATCTCGAAACGTTCAATATTCTCACGCAAATCATCTTCCATCTGTTTGCGTTCGGTAATGTCAGTAGCCACACTCAGTACCATATCGGCCTTGCCATCAGTCGATGTCATTGGACGCATTAATGTTTGCAGCCAGCGAACATTGCCATTGATATCCTTGATCATGACTTCCGGAAAAAATTTCTCCTGTAAGGTCTCAAGGATCTCCTGTTCATCCTGATAAAAGCGCTTGACTGCATTTGGATCCTTGATCACATCACTATTGGTTTTTCCCAACAGATCATCAACAGTCATTCCAAAAATTCTGGCTGTCGCTTCATTAACCAGTACAAACCGGCCATCCCGATCCTTGACAAAGATCATGTTTCTATCCAGGTCAATAACCTTGCGGAAAAATGCCCACTGCCGTTCGATTTCCTCCCTTATTCTCCGATCATGATCGACCTGCTGGCGTTGATAAAACAGCAACGCTGCCAATACAACGATAACAAGCGTAAACAACAGCACCAGAAAATAGCCTGTTAATATGGACGCCAGTTGCCAATCCCTGCTGGCAAAGGCAACGCGGGCAGGCTGTTGCGCAATAACTCCCCAGCCCTGCGCGATGGGAATGTAGGCCGTAACCTGCTCTGCATCTGTGCCAGTGTCAAAGATAATCTCGACACCTTGTTGTTGTTGCATAACCTTACCGACGATGGGCACATGCGAGTAATCAACTATCTCGCCCTGGGCGGGATAGTCGGGGTGATAGGCCAGTTGTTGTTTGTTGTCTACGATATAAATAAAACCTTCCGGACCGAAATCAATTTCGCTTACCCAGGCAAAGAAACCTTCCATATCCAGTTGTAATACCAGTATTCCCAGTATCTGCGCGTCTGCATTCCTGACAGGAATGGTGACAGCAAAAACATTGCGTTGCGGAATGGCAGTGCGTTGATAGACTCCGGAGATGTGAGGTTGCCACTGGTTGCTGACACCTTGATACCAGTCGCGATAGGCAAAATTTGTACCCCTGACGCCACCTTCAAGAGCAGGCACGTCCACCATCAGGGTCCCTGCCGGATCAGTCAGGAACAAACGCTCGATATAAGGGAAATCATCCGGAACACTGCGCAGAATTTCACCGGCATCAGGCCAGCGTTCTGCAGCAATCAATTCGCGGAATTGCACACGGGTTGCGAGAGAGGCACCGAGGTCAATAACACGATTAAATTTTTCAGATAATGTAGCCGCAGCAAGCTGCGCTATGGCCGACCGTTCGGCCAGGGCATTGTTGGTCAGTTCACTTTCAATGGCTCGATAGCTTTGCACCTGAAGCCATGTAAACGCTGACAAAACCAGCGCCATGATGACACCGATCTGCCAGGTTCTTATCGAATGGAATAGCTCAGCCAGCCAGGGCTTGCGTCCATGCTCTTTGGAAAAGGTTCTCATAAACGGAACTGCTGCCCCTCTGCATCAACAGATGCCAATATGGAAGAATAGCAATTCGAGAGACTTGCCGGATAGTAGCAGGACAAACTGTGACGCAGGTCACATAAAGGGTTTATGTCCTGTACATATACAGACAGTATGGACTTGTACAGACAGTATGGACTTGTTCAAGTTCAAATAGTTGGACATCTGCGGATCCGTGGCACGGCCAATCTCAGCTTGCAGCCGGATCAAACCACTTGAGTTTTTCGTGCAGTTTGACGACGTCGCCGATTATGATCAGACTCGGCGGCTGGATATCATGCTGGCCGGTTAGCGCGGGCAGGGTCGCCAGCGTACCGATATAGACTTTCTGCGCCGGCGTGGTACCTTTCTGAATCAGTGCCGCCGGCATGTCGGCGCGCATCCCGCGCGTGATCAGTTCGCGGCAAAAGTGTTCCAGCGCCTGCACGCCCATGTACACGGCAATGGTCTGACGTGGTTGCAGCAATGCCTCCCAGTTGATATCCATCGTGCCGTTTTTCAGATGCCCGGTAACAAATATGCACGACTGGGCATAGTCCCGGTGTGTCAGTGGTATGCCGGCGTAACTTGCGCAGCCGGCGGCGGCGGTGATCCCGGGCACGACCTGGAATGGCACACCGGCATCGGTCAGATCCTCAATTTCCTCGCCACCACGGCCAAAGATAAACGGATCGCCACCTTTGAGCCGCAATACGCGCTTACCCTGTCCGGCGAGTTTAACCAGCAACTGATTAATGTCTTCTTGTGGCAACGTGTGTTGATCACGCTGTTTGCCAACATAAATCCGCTCGGCATCACGCCGGACCAGATCGAGGATTTGCGGCGCCACCAGACGATCATATAAAACCACGTCGGCCTGTTGCATCAGTCTTAATGCGCGGAATGTCAGCAGATCCGGATCACCCGGCCCGCCACCAACCAGATACACTTCACCTTGGGCAGCCGCTTCAAGTCCTGCCGCCAACCGGTGTTCGAGTGCAGTGAGTGCAGCCTTGTCCTGACCGGCCAGCAACATCTCGGCAATCGGCCCCTGCAATACTTCTTCCCAGAACCGGCGGCGATCGGACTGCACAGCAAAGCGTGCCTTGACCTTCTCACGGAAATCACGCATCAATGCGGCCAGGCGACCGTAACCGGATGGCACCAGGGTTTCCAGCCGTGCCCGCAGCAATCGCGCCAGTACCGGTGACGCGCCACCGGTCGAGATCGCAATCTGGACCGGATCGCGATCAATAATCGACGGCATGATGAAATTACCAAGCGCCGGATTATCGACAACGTTGATCAACAGTTGCCGGGCATGTGCGGCTGTGGCCACTTGTTGATTAACGCTGTCAGTATCGGTTGCCGCAATGACGATGAACTGGCTTTCGAGGTGATCGGGATGGAAGGTGGTTGCAACATGCCGGATTTTCCCGGCTGCAAGCAATGCCGACAGGGCGTCATTCAATGTGGGCGCCACTACCGTCACATGACCACCGGCCCGCAGTAGTCTGTCGGCCTTGCGCGCCGCCACTTCACCGCCGCCGACCACCAGGCAGGCACGCCCGGCCGGTTGTAACGTAATAGGGAGATTGCTCATCGGCTGAATACCAGTGGAGGCCCTCGCCGCAACAAGCGGACTGTTAACTGCGCGCTATTACTTCCAACTTTTAACTTTTAACTTATAGCTTTTCACTTTCTAGGTCTTCGGTAACGTCACACCCTGCTGGCCCTGATACTTGCCACCACGATCCTTGTATGAGATATCGCAGGGTTCATCAGATTCGAGGAAAATCACCTGGGCGACACCTTCGTTGGCATAAATCCGGGCCGGCAATGGCGTGGTATTGGAAAACTCCAGCGTCACATGACCTTCCCATTCCGGTTCAAGTGGTGTGACATTCACAATAATGCCGCAGCGCGCATAAGTTGACTTGCCGAGACAGATCGTCAGTACATTGCGCGGAATACGAAAATATTCGACCGTTCTGGCAAGTGCAAACGAGTTCGGCGGAATCATGCAGACGTCGCCCTTGAAATCAACAAACGATTTTTCATCAAAATGTTTCGGATCAACAATTGTTGTGTTGATATTGGTGAAGATCTTGAATTCATCCGCGCAACGAATATCGTAACCATAGCTCGAAGTGCCATAGGAAATCAGACGTTCATTGTCCCTGAATTTAATCTGGCCCGACTCAAACGGCTCGATCATGCCGTGACCTTCAGCCATACGCCGGATCCAATGGTCGGATTTGATACTCATTCAATTATTCTCAATAACGATCTTGGGAAACTTGCTGCTGTAGTTTTTTGCCCGCAATGACAGCTTTGCGCTGGCGCGGCGTGCAATGGTTCGAAACAGCCCCGTGGTTTTCGAATCAGGTTGCAGTGCTACTGTCGGCTTGCCATTGTCGACACCTTCACGGATCGCCATCTCAAGCGGCAGTTGGCCGAGCAGTTCAGTACCATATTGTGCAGCCATGCTTTCACCACCACCGGAACCGAAGATTGGTTCTTCATGGCCACACTGGCTGCAAACATGCAGGCTCATATTCTCGATAATGCCCAATACCGGTACTTCGACTTTTTCAAACATCTTCAGCGCCTTGCGTGCATCGAGCAGGGCAATGTCCTGCGGCGTGGTCACGATCAATGCCCCGCTGACCGGGATTTTCTGGCACAGCGTCAGTTGAATATCGCCGGTGCCCGGCGGCAAATCAATAATCAGATAATCCAGATCCTGCCAGTTGGTATCCGTTAATAACTGCTCCAGCGCCGAGGTGACCATCGGGCCGCGCCAGATCATCGGCGTCTCTTCGTCGATCAGATAACCAATCGACATCGACTGAATGCCGTAGCTGACTTTCGGGTCAATGGTTTTGCCATCAACAGTATCCGGCTTGCCATGGCACCCCAGCATGCGCGGCTGGCTGGGACCGTAAATATCGGCATCAAGTATACCGACATTCGCGCCTTCGGCCTGCAGTGCCAGGGCGAGATTCACCGATACCGTTGATTTACCCACGCCGCCCTTGCCGGAGGCCACGGCGATGATATTTTTCACGCCCTTGATTGCCTCGGTGCCCTTTTGCGCGGCATGGGCGACGATAACCTGCTGCAGATCCAGTTCCAGCCTGGCGTCACCGATAACATCAGCCAGCGCAGATTGCAGACTGGCGGCAATCGCTTCCCGATTGCCGGCAAACGGGAAGCCGAGTTCAAGGCTGAGACGGACACTGTCACTGCCGATTTGAATGTCGCGGATGGCTTTGGCGCTGTCCCAATCGGTGCCCAGTTCAGGCACCTGGGTATTGGCCAGCGCGGCACGGATGGTTTCGCTACTTAACTCAGACATTTTGTCCTAGATTTCCAGATTTGGCCGGGGTATCAAGCCGGGAATGAATACAAGCCCGTTATATTAACATTCCCGCATGATTTTTGAGTGGCCCGTATGCGTTACAATGCGCGGGCCGCGCGATTGTCTGCCGGAGCGGCCAGTACTACAACCCAATTCACTAAAACAACCTGATTCATGACCACAGTGCCGAATTCACCCACACCCCAGCCACTGCGCAAAATCCTGGTCACCAGTGCGCTGCCCTATGCCAATGGCCCGATTCATATCGGCCATATGGTCGAATATATCCAGACCGACATATGGGTTCGGTTTCAGAAAATGCGCGGTCATACCTGCTACTACGTCTGCGCCGATGATGCCCACGGCACACCGATCATGCTCAAGGCCCAGAGTGAAAACATCGCACCGGAGGCATTGATCGGCCGGGTTTATGCCGAACATCGGGCTGATTTTGCCGACTTCGCGGTCGAGTTCGACAACTATTACAGTACCCATTCACCGGAAAACGAGGCGCTGGCCAGTGATATTTACCAGCGGCTGAATGCCGCCGGCCATATCAACAGCCGTACTATCAAGCAGGCATTTGATCCGGAAAAGAACATGTTCCTGCCGGACCGCTTCATCCGTGGCGACTGTCCGCGGTGTGGCGCCAAAGATCAATATGGTGATTCCTGTGAAGTCTGCGGTGCTACCTATACGCCGACCGAACTGAAAAACCCGGTGTCGGCATTGTCCGGTGCGACGCCGATTGAAAAGGAATCGGAACATTTTTTCTTCAAGCTGCCGGACTTTGAAAAATTCCTGCGTGACTGGATCCCGGCACATGTCCAGAGTGAGGTGGTCAACAAGCTGGATGAATGGTTTGAATCCGGTCTGAAGGAATGGGATATCTCACGTGATGCGCCCTATTTCGGTTTCTTGATCCCCGGCACGAAAGACAAGTATTTCTATGTCTGGCTGGACGCGCCGATTGGCTACCTCGCGAGTTTCAAGAATCTGTGCAATCGTCAGGGTCTGGATTTTGATGCTTTCCTGCGGCATGACTCTGACGCCGAGATGTATCATTTTATCGGCAAGGACATTATCTATTTTCATGCATTGTTCTGGCCGGCCATGCTGGAGGGCAGTGGCTTGCGTGCACCCAGTGGTATTTTTGCGCATGGCTTCCTGACAGTAAACGGACAGAAAATGTCGAAGTCACGCGGCACATTCATCATGGCGCGGACATATCTTGATCATCTGAATCCGGAATACCTGCGTTATTACTTTGCGGCAAAACTTGGCGGCGGCGTCGATGATATTGATCTTAATCTTGACGATTTCCGTCAACGTGTGAATTCGGATCTGGTCGGCAAGGTAGTGAACATTGCCAGCCGTTGTGCCGGATTTATCAACAAGCGCTTTGCGGGACGGCTGGCCGACGGCATTTATGATGATGCGCTCTGGCAACGATTGACCCACCAGTCGACCGCGATTGCTGAAGCTTATGAAGCACGTGAATATGGCCGTGCGATGCGTGAAATCATGGCACTTGCTGATCAGGCCAACGAATTTATTGATGAACTCAAGCCCTGGGTCATCGCCAGGGAAGACGGTCGCGAATCCGAGCTGCAGGCCGTCTGCACGATGGGGCTGAATGCATTCCGGGTGCTGATGATTTATCTGAAACCGGTACTGCCGGTCATGGCCGAGAAAGTCGAGGCATTTCTGGATATCCCGGCATTACACTGGTCGGATCTTGGCAAACCCCTGCTCGGTCATACCATCCAGCCATTCACACCACTGCTGACCCGTGTTGAACAGGAGCATATCGACGCCATGATCGAAGACAGTCAGGAAAATCTGCAACAAACAGTGACAAAACCGGCCGCCGCTGCAACTCCGGCGATTGCCGAGACGATAGCCATCGACGACTTCGCCAAAATCGACCTGCGTGTCGCAAAAATCATCAAGGCCGCGCATGTAGATGGTGCCGACAAGTTGTTGCAGCTGACACTGGATATTGGTGGTGAAACACGCAATGTATTTGCCGGAATCAAATCCGCCTATACGCCGGAGCAGCTCGAAGGCCGGCTAACGGTCATGGTGGCGAATCTGGCACCGCGAAAAATGAAGTTTGGCGTGTCTGAAGGCATGGTACTGGCCGCCGGCGCAGGTGGCAGTGAGCTGTTCATCCTGACACCCGATCAGGGCGCGCAACCCGGCATGAAAATCAAATAAGCGCGTGTCCCGGCAAGCTGCGACAATTGCCGAGATTGATGCGCTGTTACCGCAGACGCATTGCGGCAAATGCGGGTATTCGGGTTGCCAGCCTTATGCCGAGGCATTAAGCAACGGTAGCGCAGATATCAACCAGTGTCCGCCCGGCGGCGAAACAACATTGCAGGCACTGGCAGAATTACTCGACAAACCGGTCAAACCCATTGACCAGGCACGCGGTATTGCCAGCCCGCCACAAGTTGCCGTCATCGACGAAAATGCCTGTATTGGTTGTGTAAAGTGCCTGCGGGTATGTCCGGTCGATGCCATTATCGGCGCAGCAAAACAAATGCACAGCATTATCACGGCCGACTGTACCGGCTGCGAATTATGCCTGCCGCCATGCCCGGTTGACTGTATTGATTTGATCCCGGCGGCGCCGATGTCAGCCGCCGCCAAAGCGCGCGCCCGGACACATTATCAACGCCGCCAGACACGCTTGCAGCGTCAGACAATTGCAGCGCGGCAAAAGCAGTCTGGCGATGAAGCTACTGACACCAGCCGGGCTGACAAACAGGATTTTATTGCCGCCGCCGTCGCCCGCAGCCGGGCGCGGCGCAAACTGCGAACAAGTTGACACTCATCCTGCAACCTTTGTCTCGATATGGCAGTCTTAACTTTTAACGCCAGCAACAGTCCATCACTATTAACACGCAATGCCAGAAACCACACTACCCCCGGTATTTAAAAAGCTGTTGAAAGCAGACATTGCCGGATTGCTGCCGTATAGCAATGTCGATGATTTGTGTCGTGCAGTACTTGAATATCTGAACAGTCAACTGGATTTCCGGCTCTGGATGATTACCCGCACCGAAGGCGACGACTGGATTGTATTGTACGCGCGCGATCAGGAAGCACGCGTGACTGACGGCAAGGTATTTAAATGGCAGGACAGCTACTGCTACCGCATGGTCGCCGGCAAGGGCCCGCAAATTGTTCCGGATGTAACCCGGGTGCCCGAATATGTCGACGCGCCGATTAACAGCAAGATACCGATTGGCGCGTATATAGGTGTACCCATCATGCGCGCCGATGGCACATTATTTGGTACGCTTTGCGCCGTAGATCCGGAGACAAAATCTGAAAATATTGAAACCTGCATGCCATTGATTCATCTAATGGCGCGCAGCATCGGCACTGTGCTGGAACTGGAAATCCAGTTTGAACGGGAACAGCGTCTGCGTGAGCGCATTGAAGCCGAATCGATGGTGGATGAACTGACACGCGTCTATAATCGCCGTGGCTGGGAAAATCTAATCCGGCGTGAAGAACAGCGTTGCTATCGTTATGGCAGTCCTGCCGGGATTATGATTATTGATCTGGATGAATTGAAAGAGATCAACGATACCCGGGGACATCAGGTCGGAGATGAATTATTACAATCTGCCGCCAACGTTGTGAGAGAAGAAAGCCGGGGCAGTGATATTGTTGCCCGTCTTGGTGGTGACGAATTCGCCATACTGACTGTTGAATCTACGCCTGAACAGGCGGAAAAAATGGCCGGACGCCTGCGTCAGGCTTTTGCGAATGCCGGCATCAAGGCATCAGTCGGCTGGGCGGCAAAACACGGCAACATTTCCATGAAGCTGGCGCTGGAAGAAGCCGACAAAATGATGTATGCAGAAAAATTTATGCGTAAGGATAGCGCAAAAATCGTTTGATCCGGTGAAACTGGCCGGGTCAGGTCACGCCCTGCCGAATCCGGCAAACCGTTTCTCGAGTTCCTCCTTGTCCGCTGCGGACTCAACCTGGTGCATGGCATCTTCATAAGTTATCCGGGCAATGTCGTTCAGCGTAATACGATAGGTCTGCGGCAAGGACAATTCCGCCAGTTTCTCCATCACGTTGAGCAATCTCACATAAATTATATGCGTACCGGCAGCATGCTGGCGCACGGGATGAAAAGCTTTGTTGAGAATGCCTGCATAGTCATAAAAAGTTCTCTGTAAACGCAACTTTTTACCAGCGTCATACAGGCAGACTGCTGCTGCCCTGCGTTCAGCCAGGAAGGCAGCGGCCGCAGCCAGCTTGTCGATACAGTTAATGGCTGTAAACGGATCATTGATGCCCGGAGATAATGCACGAATTGCAATTTCGGCGATCTGGTCAACAGCAAATTCGGGGTCCTGGAATGATGTACGCTCATCCCCCAGCAGAAAAGTGGTGCGAATCTGTGCACGCGTGTTCTCATCAACAAGCTGATGTGCACTGAAACTGACCAGCACATGATGCGGCAGCAAAAAGACACCGGGCAATACCTTCACTTCCAGGCATATATCCGTGCGCGTCGCAATGGCCAGTAATTCGTCATAGTCAATGGCCTGCAGATAACCGGGCCGTTCAGCCATGATACCGGTCTTATGTTCGCCGGAATCCGGAACGTCCTGCGGCATTTCCACATCAGAATCCTTGTCCGGAAAACAATCTTCCAGTGTGTTCCTGAGATCGATATAGACGTCATTCAGTATCCGTGGCACATGCAGAAACATTGCCACATGATGAATGAAATAGATCAGCAGGACGAAACTGCTGATACCGAGCAACAACCCAAGTAACAACGCGTACTGCGGCATCGCGTATTCTTCACTGCCTGACTGTATTTGTGACAGCAATAACAGACTGTAAATGAATGTGCCGAGGAAGCCACCCATCACGAACTGGGTACCTTTCTTGTTCATGAAATTGGGTAACAGCCGGGGGCCGAATTGCGAACTCGCATTTGCCAGTACCGAGATGGTAATCGAGAAAACGACACCGGCGACCGTGATCGAGGAACCGGCTATTGTTGACAACATCGTACGCGCACCATGCGCGTCATTGATTGGTAACAGACTGGCGTTGCTGTAACCCAACTGAACCAGAAAGGCATCCAGCCAGAGCATACCGATGACAAGACCGGCGGCAAGTAATGACATGAGCCCCGGAATGAACCAGTAACTTTGACGCTGGCTACGCCATAATGAGAGTAGTATCAGTTTCATAAGACAGGATATTTATAACTGGCTGCGTTTTCGGCTCCGGAGGCTTTTATCAACAGCCAGTCCATGATCCGGACAGGCAATACACGCTTTAAAAAACCAAACATATAGGTGGGCTGCGTAACATAGTAGCGCGGTTTTGCATGCCGGCTCTCCAGCGCATGAATAACCTTGCCAAGTACCGCGTCTGCGCCCAGCGTAAACGGCACAACTTCCGATTCCCTGCTCTCCAGACGCGCCAGCACTGATTTATAAATTTCACGATGTGCACTTGACCCTGTGTCAATATGCCGGCGGAAAGCCCGCAGGGCATTGGCACGAAAATCACTGCTGATCGGCCCCGGTTCAATCAGGCTGATCTGAATATCAGCGTCTGCCAGCTCCAGCCGCAGCGTATCGGTCAATCCTTCCAGCGCAAACTTGCTGGAAATATACGCGCCGCGATATTTGAGTGCGACAAATCCCAATACCGAACTGTTCTGGATAATCCGGCCATGGCCCTGGCGGCGCATAACCGGTAGCACCGCACAAGTCAGTTCATGCGTTCCAAACAGGTTGGTTTCAAACTGTTCACGCAGTGCCTGCCGCGACAAATCTTCAACCGCGCCGGGCTGACCAAACGCGCCATTATTAAACAGCGCATCAAGGCGGCCGTCTGTTTGTTCCATAACTTCAGCTACAGCATTCCGGATCGAGGCGGAATTATCCAGATCCAGTTGCACGGTTTGCATACCCGCGGCTTCGAGTGCGGCGCGATCCGCAGATTTACGCACACCCGCAAAGACCTGATAGCCGCGTTCATGTAATCCAAGCGCCACGCAACGGCCAATGCCGCTTGAACAGCCACTGATAAGGATACTGCTTTTTTGGGCTGGAGAACTTGTTGTCATTATTGAACCTTTGTTATGCGATCCTGATTATACAGCCCGATTATTGATGCGGCGGCTGCGGTTTAAGGCGTGTCATTACCATATTACGCAGATCATCGAAAATCAGATACATGCTTGGCAAAACCAGCAATATCAATAGCGTGGCAAATAACAAACCGAAACCAAGACTTACTGCCATCGGCGACAGGAATGCGGTCTGTCCGGTTGCAAAAAAGATTAACGGTGAGACTCCCAGAAATGTGGTAATCGTCGTCAGCAATATAGGCCGGGCCCGCACACGTCCAGCTTCAATAACGGCAGCCATTCGCTCGCTTCCCGCAGCGCGCAAGTCCTTGATGAATTTCACCAGGATCAGGGAGTCGTTCACAATAATACCGGTCAGTGCGAGCATGCCAACAGCTGACAGAAACTGCAGATGGTAACCAAACAGCGCGTGCCCGAACACAACCCCGACGAAACCAAATGGAATTGTGAGTATGATAACCAACGGATCCAGCATCGATTTGAACAATGCTGTCAGCATGAAGAAAATCAATACCAGTGCAATCAGCAAGGCTGTGTTCATTCCCTTGAATGAATCTTCGGCATCTTTTTTCTCGCCCAGAAACAGCAAACTGTAAGGCGCATCTGTTGCCGGGCTGAACTCTTTATTCACTTGTTCCGTCACTTTCAATGCTGTCGTGATCTGGCTATCGACAGCCGCGGTTAATTTTGCCATACGTTGACCATCACGCCGACGGATATCATTTAAATCCCGGCGCAACTCAATATCAGCAACATCCTCTAGATAAACCACGCCGCTATCAGTTACGATGGGCAAATTTGTCAAACTTTGCGACTGTTCACGCACAGCTTCCGGGTAAATAACCCGCACGGGTATACGTTGATCACGCCAGGTCACATAAACCGCCTCGAAACCAAGGTAACCGCTGCGCACGGCGGTAGCAATCTGTGACTGGGTCAGACCGAGACGCTGGCCACTTTCATTCAGTACATACCGGTATTCGAGCTTGCCCGGCTCCTGATCATGCTGTACGTCATAAACGCCGGGAAGCTGGCGCAAATAGTCAGTAATTTCATCGGCGGTTTCATCAAGTATAGAGATACTGTTACTGACAACACCGATTTCTATGTCATCACCGGCAGGTCCTGCATCCGGTTTCATGATACTGAGGCGTTCAACACCTGCGATCCGGCTCAGGCGTTCACGTACCTGATTGATGATGTCATCGGCAGCACGCTCACGCGGACCAAAATCATCGCTGTTGAAATTTACCAGCGGCGATATCCAGTTTTCAATAAAGCCTTCCGGCTGTGGCTTTTTCAGATCAATAATTAATTGCAACTGATTTGAACCGACTCGGGTACGGTTGAAATCAATCATACCCATGCCGACATTGGTCAACATGGTTTTCAATTCAGTCTCCGGGTCAAGTATCTCCAGGACTTCATCTTCCAGCCGCTCGGCCAGATCCAGTGTCGCCTGCAGGCTGTAAGTGTTCGGTGTTTCGATATTGACATAGAACTGGCCGATTTCGACATTACCGAACATTTCAAATGGCAACCGTGTTTGTGCATACACCAGACTCACTGCCAATACACCGCCGCTTGCCGTCAGCACCAGGTAACGGTTCGCGACCGACCACGACAACAACCGTGTATAACGCTGCAGCCAGCGTTGCCAATCGAGTCGACGCGGGTTTTGTGATGGCGGGCTCTTCTTCAGAATATATGCGGCATGTGTGGGCAACACCATGAATGCCTCCCACAAGGAGCCAAGCAAAGCACAAGCCACCACGACCGGAATCACTTCAATGAAGGCACCGAGCGTACTGCCAATAGCAAACATTGGTAAAAACGCCGCGATGGTTGTCGCCGTAGCCACAACCACTGGCCAGAATACTTCGCGTGTCCCCTGCACTGCTGCCTGTTCCGGCGGCATACCGGCCTCGATATGCCGGTAAACATTTTCAGTCACAATAATGGCGTCATCGACAATCATGCCCAGCACGATCAGAAACGCAAACAATGACACCATATTGATGCTGTAGCCGAGCACATACAGCAGAATAAGGGCTATCAGAAATGATACCGGTATGCCAAACGCAGTCACTGCTGCAGTACGGAAGTTCAGCAATAAATATAATGCCAGCAACACCAGCACCAGACCGATCAGACCCGATGATTTGACCGTGTTCAGACGTGACTTCACATATTCAGACATGTCGGTGTGATAACCGACAGAAATGCTGGCGGGCAGACTGGCACGCAATTGTTCAGATAATGCCTTGACATCATCCGCTACCGCGATAGTCGATGCCTCGGCTGTTTTGGTCACAGTAAGATTGACTGATGGCGCACCGTTCAGGCGGGCATAGGTTTGCGGCTCTTCAAAACGACGTTCAACCCGGGCGATATCACCGATGCGTAACAGCCCGGTATTTGCATCACCGCGAATAACAATCTGCTCAATTGCCTCCGGAGCGGGCACGACACCCAGACCACGCAGGCGAATATCACCTTCAACTGACTTGATACTGCCGCCGGGTTGATCGCGCAAATTTGCAGCCAATGCGTCAATCACCTGCTGTAATGATACCTTGCGAGCCGCAAGCACATGCGGGTCGACAACTGTCCAGATTTCCCATTCCCGATCGCCTGTGACCACAACACTGGCCACGCCCGGCAATTTCATCATTTGCCGGCGGACGCTTTCTGCTTCATCAAATAATGCTGCTTCGGAGAGGTCGCCATAGAGACTCAGACTGATCACCGGGAAGCGTGCCCGGATGCGGGTCAGTTCAGGTTCTTCCGCCAACTCCGGTAACTCGGTGATGCGATCCAGTACTGTGCGCGCATCCCGCATAAAGTCATCAACCCGGGCACCAGCCTTGAGCTTGATGTATATATTGGAAACACCTTCGCTGCTGGTCGAGGCCAGATAATCAATATCCTCGTTTTCCTTGAATTCCTCTTCTATGGCCACGGTTACTTGCTGCTCAACTTCTGCCGGCGACGCACCGTCGAAACTGGTCTGGATCGAGGCCATATCGAGCTGGATTACCGGGAACAACTCCTGCGGCATGGCGCGCCATGCCAGCACACCCATTACCAGAATGATCAACAGTGTGAGATTGACCAGCAGCGGGTTATCAATCGAAAAGCGGATAATGGGCATGGCAGGAGACGCGGTTAATCAGTGCCCGTGTCAACTGATACAGTCTGCCCATCGGCTAGTACAGCAACATCCTGTATGACAATCCTGACTCCCGGCTCAATGCCTTTTATAATCCAGGCGTTGTTGAGACGCCGCAGCAATTCAATTTCCCGGCGCTGCAGCTGGTTTTCAAGAATCTCGAAAACAAACGCCTGACCGGCTTCGTGCAAAACTGCCCCGGCTGGCACTACTTGCGCTCCCGGGACGAACCGGCCCGGCAACTCGGCGGTTGCCAGCTGACCCGGATACAGGCCGGCAGCCGCTACCCGCACCCGTAAACGATAGGTATGTGTTTGCGTATCCGGTACTGCGGCCAGTGCCACTATGCGCCCGCTCAACTCCTGCGCGTCAGTATGCACATTAACCGCCTGATCGGGCTCCAGCGCAGTTGCAACTTCGCCGCTGACGTTCAGCACCAGATCCAGCTCGTTCAAATCCACCAGGTGCACGGCCACCTGACCGGCGGCAACATAATCACCGGCATCTACCAGTACCTGATCCACAGTCGCTGCATAAGGTGCCTGTAATTTGGTCCGGGCCAGATCCCGCTGCGCGCGGCGGGCAGCGGCCTCGCGTTCACGCAGCCGTGCCGCTGCGGTATCGACACTGTATTGGAGTTGCCCGGTTTCCGCCTGCAGACGCAATAACTGCCGCATGGCACTGTCATAGCTCGATTTCGATGCCAGTGAATCACGTCCGAGCCGCTCAAACCGCTCGACTTCACGGCGCTGCAATTCCTGCTCATCCTGCATAAGATCAAGTAATTCTCGATCCCGCAGAATCGCTGCCCGCTCAGTTTCCAGCGCCGCATTGGCTTGGGTAACGGCATCCTCGTAATCACCGGCTGCAACAGCCAACAAGACATCACCAGCAGCTACCGTCTGACCCGGCTCAATCAGCCGCCGGGTAACTTGTCCGGCCACTTCGAAGTGCAGATGACTGGTACGCCGGGGCAGCAATTCACCGGTAATCCGGCTGACAGGCTGAACATCCAGGCGTTTGACCTCACCACTGACAACACGCTGTGGCAGCGGTGGCTGCAGATCAGCATCGGTTTCCGGCCCGGTCAGTATTAATACCAGTGCCAATGCCAGTGTCACCGCAATAATCGCGAAAAAGTAATACCAACGTCTGGAAATGGCCGCTTGTGTCATCATTTGTACGTTTCTATGGGATCGCTGTTACCATTACTTTGCGGATAAATACTGAGCCGGGGCACAATAGCAATTGAAGAGAAAAGCATTCTATGCGATTTTTAGCGCAGGCTGCCATGCAGATTGGGGAATTGTTGCTGTGCTGTACAAATATTATCAGCACAAGCAGGCCAGCCTGCGGCGGACAACGCTGTTATCGGCATAAACGGTCAAGTGTCTGTCCTGCTTGCGCATCGGTGGATGTGCCGCCGGAACATACGATCAATAACACAATATCGACTATAAAAATCCAGTGCAGCCGACAAAATACTTCAGCCTGCTGACCGGCGCATTACTGTTTGCCGGGCTGGCACACGCGCAAACCGTTAGGCCAGCTGATGCCACGTCAGAAACCAATCCGTGGCCGTTGTGTCCGGCAGATTTCTCGATTCCTGAACGGCCACCATTTGGGCCACATCTCGGTGACGATGATACCGAGCTGACGTCTGATGAGGCCGACATGATCGATGGCCAGGTTTCCGACTTCCGCGGTAATGTGACGCTGTCGACCAAAACCGATGCCGCCGCCGCCGATCACATGCGCTACTTCGAGCAGGAAGAACGGGTCGAACTCAAGGGCAATGTGAAGCTCTGGGATGCACAAACCTACCTCAACAGTGAAACCGCCGATATAGAACTGGCGACGGATGAAAACTGGTTTTATGACGCCAGCTACATGATGCGCGAGACACGCGGGCGTGGCCAGGCAGATGAGATTTACCACAAACCGGACATCGTCACCCGGCTCAAGCGTGCCGATTACACCACCTGCTCACCCACAGCCGAATTCTGGAAAATCTCGGCCCGCGAACTTGATCTCGACTATGTTACCGGGCGGGGAGTCGTCAAACATGCCGTGCTGCGCATAAAAAATGTGCCGGTGTTTTATACACCGTATGCGTCTTTCCCGATTGATGACCGGCGTAAAAGCGGCTTTCTCTCTCCGAGCGCCGGTATCTCAAGCCGCAACGGTTTCGAGACCCAGACTCCCTATTACTGGAATATCGCGCCACAAATGGACGCCACGTTCACACCGCGAGTGATGGCCGATCGGGGCGTAATGCTGATGGGCGAATACCGTTATCTGTTTGAACAGGGTGATGGTGAACTGGATGTTGAATATTTGCCGAGTGACAGCAAAAGCAGCCGGGATTATCGCGGCGCCGTCAGCTATTTTCATGACCAGACCTATTTAAGCAACAGGGGCCGACTGTCGATTGACTACAACTGGGTCAGTGACATTGACTATTTTCAGGATTTTGGCAACTCACTCGCCATCAGTGGTACACGTTTTGTACGACAACAAGCACAAACCCAGTATAACGGCAGTTGGTGGCGTTTGTTTGCGCGGGTACAAAATTTCCAGACCGTGGACAGCACCATTCCGGGACGATTTTCTCCCTACAAGCGCCTGCCGCAAATCCGCTTTGATAGCCGCCTCGCTGAATACAACAACCAGTTCAATTTCAGATTTCAGAGTGAAGCCGTTTATTTCACACGTGAGGACACTTCTCTGCCAGGCACTTTGGGAGATGTTGAAGGTGGCCGGTTTGATTTCATGCCCTACGTCAGTTATCCATATCGAACTTTAAGCGCATTCATTGAACCCAAAGTCGGTGTACGTTTCACGCAATATTCCCTGAATGGTGGTGGCGGTTTTTCCGATAACCCGAGTCGTACATTGCCGTTCTTCTCACTCGATAGCGGCCTGTTTTTTGATCGTGAGCTGAGTATTGCCGGCAAAACCTATCAACAGACCCTGGAACCACGGATTTTTTACCTGTATGTACCACAAGAAAATCAGGATGATCTGCCGGTTTTTGATACCAATTTCTTTGATTTTTCCTTTGGCCAACTGTTCCGCCTGAACCGGTTCTCGGGCGCGGACCGGTTTGGTGACGCCAACCAGGTCACCACGGCCATCACCAGCCGGTTGATGGATTTCGAGCAAGGCCGTGAAATCGCCCGTTTAAGTGTTGGCCAGATTTTCTTTATCGAAGACCAGGATGTCGGTTTGCCGAACCAGACAGTCGTCAAGGATCGCAGCTCTACCATTGTTGCCGAGGCCGCAGCCAGCATTATCGAGAACTGGGAAGCCGTTGGCACGTTGCAATGGAACCCGCATGAAAACAGAACCGAAAAACTGTCTACCCGTTTGACTTACAATGATGGTGAAGGCCGGGTCTTGAACCTCGGCTATCGTGTCCGCCGTGATGAACGTGCCTTGAACAGAACTGATGGGTTCCGTGGCCTTGCCAATATTGAACAAACCGACGTGTCATTCCGCTGGCCAATCAATCCGCAGTGGGGCGTGGTTGGCCGCTGGAATTATGCCTTGCAGGAAAAGAAAACCATCGATACGTTCGCTGGCGTCGAATATGAAAGCTGCTGCTGGGCCGTCCGCGCAATCGCCCGGCGCTTCCTCGTTGATATCAATGATGAATTTCAAAGCGGCTTCTTTTTGCAGTTCGAGCTGAAAGGCCTTGGCGGAACCGGTCAAACGACGGCGACCTTCCTGGAACAAAGTATCCGCGGCTATAATCCCAGAGATTATCAGACCGGTTATTAACCCCGGTTATTAAACCAACTGCCGGTATTCACCCGGCTTGCTGCGCTGCACAGTTTGCTCGTATAGTGACAGGCTGTTTAGCAAACGCCACTCACCGGCCTACACACTCTTTGAAGCACCATGACAAAACTTAGTTATATATTTGTATTTATTGTATTTTTCTCGTCAGTTTCGAGCCTGGTTGCAGCCCGTCCGCTGGATCGAATTATTGCTGTAGTGAACAACGATGTCGTCATGGAAAGCGAACTGCAAGAACGTGTACGCACCCTGCGCAGCCAAATCCGTGAAAGTGGCGAACAAGTACCGCCAACCAGCCTGCTTGAACAACAGGTCCTTGAACAACTGGTCATGATCAAGCTGCAAATGCAGCTGGCAGAAAATACCGGTATTCAAGTCGATGACGAGGCACTTAACAATGCGATCAATGAAATCGCAGCCAATAATCAGCTCAGTCTGAATCGATTTCGCCAGATCCTTGAACAGGATGGCTATGACTACGAAACCTTTCGCGAGAACATTCGCCAGGAAATGATTATATCCCGCCTGCGCCAGCGTCAGGTTGATAATCGCATTAATGTTACTGACGTTGAAATTGACAATTATCTTGCCACCCAGAAATTGCAGGGCAGTGGCGAACAGGAGTATCGACTCTCACACATACTCATCGCACTCCCCGAAGGCATAAGCGAAGCTGAGAAAGCCGAACGCCGTCTGGTTGCCGAGCAAATCATCAGTGAGCTTGAGGCAGGCCGCAATTTTGCTGAACTGGCTGCAGATATCTCTGACGGCCAACAAGCGCCTGAAGGCGGGGATCTGGGCTGGCGTAAAAAAAGCCTGTTGCCCACATTATTCTCAGAACCGGTCGCTAATATGGAAAAAGGAGATATCAGTGAAATTATCGAGAATCCTAGCGGATTCCATATTATCGAACTGACAGATGTACGCAGTGGTGACAAGCAGTTTGTCACACAAACCAACGCCCGGCATATCCTCATCAGACCGGACGAATTGAATCCTGAAGAAAGCATACGTGCGCGGCTCGAACAATTGCGGCAGCGTATTGAGGGCGGTGATGGCTTCGCCGAGCTTGCCCGATCACATTCCCAGGATAAGGTCAGCGCGGTGGATGGCGGCAATCTTGGCTGGGTCAGCCCCGGTTCGCTGGTCAATGAATTCGAAGAAGTCATGAACAGTTTACAAATTGACGAAGTCAGTGCCCCGTTCAAGACCAATTTTGGCTGGCATATCGTGCAGGTACTTGATCGACGTGAGCACGACAGTACTGATGAACTGCGCCGTGCGCAGGCACGCGAAGCCATTCACAAGCGCAAGGTCGAAGAGGTCGGACAAAACTGGCTGCGTGAAATGCGCGATGAGGCTTACGTTGAATTCCGCCTTAATGAGTAACTATCTCGCGATCCGTATGTTTATCTTTCTGAATGGTTGCCAATATCTCCCTGCCACGACTTGCACTGACGCCCGGTGAACCGGCCGGCGTCGGCCCGGAACTGGCCATTCGTCTGGCCATCCATCTGGCCGGGCAGTCGCAGGTAAAACCGGTTGCTGCCGAAATCGCGGTTTTTGCTGATCCTGATTTACTTCAACAACGTGCTGACCAGTTAAACCTTGCCATTAAAATCAGGGAATACCAGCCAGGCACCGCTGCCATTCCGGGCACGCTGGATGTTGTCCCGGTGCAGACCATATGCTCTGTCACGCCTGGTCAGCCAGATCCTGCCAACGCCAGTTACGTTCTGGAAACACTGAATCGGGCCGGGCAGGCCTGCCTGGAAAAAGAATTTTCTGCCCTCATCACCGGGCCGGTACAAAAAAGTGTTATCAATGACGCCGGTATTGCATTCAGCGGCCACACAGAATTTCTTGCGAAACTTTGTAATGTTGATAAAACGGTGATGTTGCTGAGTGATGGTGACCTGCGCGTAGCGCTGGCTACCACACACCTGCCATTGCGGGATGTTGCTGCTGCTATTACTACGGCTTCCCTGCGCCGCAGCCTGGAAATTCTGCATGCTGATCTGCAACGTTATTTCGGTCTGGTCAAACCCCGTATTCTCGTGCTGGGACTGAACCCGCATGCCGGTGAAGGCGGTCATCTGGGCCGTGAAGAAATCGAGATCATTACCCCCGTCTTGAATGAATTACGTGAACAAGGCTGGCAACTGAGTGGCCCGGTTCCTGCCGATACGGCTTTCACACAAACCGCACGCAGTCGTTATGACGCCGTACTGGCGATGTACCATGATCAGGGTTTGCCGGTATTGAAAGCCGGCGGCTTTGGCCATACTGTCAATATCACGCTCGGCCTGCCCATTATTCGCACTTCGGTGGATCATGGCACTGCACTGGACATTGCTGCTCAGGGCTGCGCCGATCCGGGCAGTCTGCTTTGCGCGATTGATACCGCCATCAGCATGTCGCAGGCAGCGATTTAACCAGCCGGTGCAAAAGACCAGGCGAACAGCGTCAAGACCGGCCGCAGGCCTGGCTGAATACGGCCCGCCGCGCAAACGCTTTGGCCAGCATTTTTTACATGACCCGGCGATCATCGAACGGATAGTTGAATGTTTCATGATCAAGCCGGAAGATGCGATTGTTGAAATCGGGCCGGGCCGTGGTGCACTGACAGCTCATCTGGTAAAGCGCTGTCAACGTCTGGATGTCATCGAACTTGACCGCGATCTGGTTGATTATCTCGGCACACAGCATCCGACCAATGAACACATGCATATTCATAGCGCCGATGCCCTGCGTTTCGATTTCCGGGCATTGTCTCTACAGGCAGCACAGCCACTACGGGTAATCGGCAACCTGCCTTATAACATTTCCACGCCGCTGATCTTCCACCTGCTTGCACAGGCCGACGCCATCAAGGACATGCTGTTTATGCTGCAGAAAGAAGTTGTGGATCGGATGGCGGCCGGACCAGGCAGCAAGGATTATGGCCGCCTGTCGGTAATGGTACAGCAGGCCTGTCAGGTTGAGCGTCTGTTCCTGATACGTCCGGGTGCATTTCTGCCGCCACCCAAAGTCGATTCTGCCATCGTCACACTAAAACCCGGCCAGAACCCTGCTTATCGACTACATGAGCCGGCATTGTTTGCCCGCATCGTGCAACAGGCGTTCGGCCAGCGGCGTAAAACACTACGCAACAGCCTGCGTGACTGCGTCACGGCAGAAACCATAGAAGCGGCAGGACTGTCACCAAAGCAACGCGCCGAAGAGCTGAGTGTCGCAGATTTTTGCCGGCTTGCTAATTACCAGGCTGGTTTAGCAGCGTCATATTAATCTCTGGAAAAGTTGTGGATAAAGTAGTGGATAAATACCAGGCGCCACCACTGAACAACGACAACTATTTTTCACCGTTTTTATATCCAGAATAATATTATTTTTATAATCAATAATATAGTTAGTATATTTCAGAATTTCTGCGAAAATACGAACTTTAGTCCTTGATCAGATTATGCTCCAGTGGCTGTGCATAAGCCGCTGCTAGATGTCGGCAATCTAGCCCAGTTGCTGCCGAATCAGGGCCTGTACTGGCGGCGTTTCCGGACGCACGCCACGCCACAAATAAAACGCTTCTGCCGCCTGCTCAACCAGCATTCCCAGGCCATCCGCCGTCCTGCTGGCACCTGCTTGCATGGCCCAGTCCATAAAGCAGGTGGGTTGGTTGGCGTACATCATGTCGTAAGCCAGAGCGCCTGGCTTGAATACGCCCGCTGGCAGTGGTGGTAATTCATTACCCAGACTCAGCGAAGTGGCATTGATGACAATATCAAAACCCTGGCCAGCCAGTGCCGGATAACCGGAAACTTTAATATGACCGCGATCTTTAAATGCATCTGCGATCAAGTGGGCCTTGTCGAGACTGCGATTGGCAATGCAAACCTGACCCGGCTGTGCGTCAAATAGTGGATCAATAATACCGCGTGCCGCACCCCCGGCACCAAGAATCAGTACCGCACGACCATCAATTTCACATTCGAGATTGCCCTGTAGATCCTGCAACAGGCCGACACCATCGGTATTTTCACCATAAAGCTCATTATTGTTGAAGCTGATCGTGTTCACTGCGCCGGCACGCCGGACACGCTCACTGAGTTGATCACAGATATCCGCTGCCACCTGTTTAAACGGCAGGGTGATATTCAGGCCACGGCCGCCTTGTTGGCGAAATGCCGTAACCGTTTGCGGGAATTCATCGAGCGGGGCGAGGATGGCCGTATATTCCAGTGACTGCCCGGTAGCAGCCGCAAATGCGGCATGGATTTGCGGAGATTTGCTGTGGCTAACGGGATTGCCAATGACGGCGTAGCGATCAGCGCCTGTTGTTGATGGCTGCAATGCTGCGGCCCGTAAACTTCAGGCCGCGTCGCCCTGGCTGACCAGACCACCTTGCAGACAACAGGCATGCAAACCACGTTCACTCAACAGGAAGGCGGCGGCGGAACTGCGGCGACCCGTCTCACAATAAGTAATGTACTGCTTGTTTGGATCCAGACTGTCAACTTTCAACCGCAGCATAAACAGCGGGATATTCACACTGCCCGGTATACCATTGTTCTGGTGTTCGCTTTCCAGCCGGACATCCATCATCACCGCACCCTTGGCTACCATTTCCCTGGCCTGCTCGGCAGTCACCCAACTCAGCATCGGCTCTTTCAACAATGCATTGAAATCTTCTTTCGACAGACGCATCAGCACTCCATCTGTCGTCATAACGATATTGGCATTACGCTTGGCTTCAGACAGCAGCGCTTCTTCGCCAAAGGCATCGCCATCACTGAGTTGTGCAAGGGTCACTTCGTTGCCGGTTTTCGCAGTACGCGTCACCTTGCATTTGCCATGCTTGATGATGTAGTAATAATCACCATCATCACCCTGCTTGATAACGGTTTCACCGGCACGCATCGGCACTTCCTGCATGCGCATGAACATGGCCTGAATATTGGCGGGAGGCACCTGTAAAAACGCTTTTGATTGCAAAATGCGTGTCATCCAGTCACCGCCCTCGTCATTATCATCCATGTCATCATCATTGATTTCATCGACTTCAATGCCGGAAAGCTGATCCCAGGTCAGCAGGATGTCGAGCAGGTCACTGTCAAACCGTAATACTTTACACGCACTTCTCGTTACTGCCGTATGCTTGCGCGGCTGATGATGGGCAAGTGCATGACGGGCAGCTTCAGTTCCACCACGGACAGCGGTTTTGCCGCCATTCATGTCGGTGAGTTCGATGTCACCCTCAAGCAGATACATGTGCTGCTTGTCCTGTGATCCCATCGCAAACAGCGTCTTGCCAGCCGGCAATTCTTCAATATGTGCCTTGCTTGCCAGCTCATCAAAATTTTCACCGTTCAGGGCGCTGGTAGGCACCAGATTTTTCAACAGGCTTTTATCGACGGTTCGTTGTTGTGACATGCTCGTTTCCGTTAAAAAAAATCAGATTTTGGCAATCTTTCATGGAATTACTGATGCAGTCAGATATTTCCTGAAAATTACATGCTTATATGCAGCGGCGTGTCTGCTTACCGGAGCAGGAATTTACGCCCGGGAACAATTCGGGTTTTTCACCTGTTTCAATCATGGCTCCAGACTAGCAAGAAATGGCGCCTTTGTGCAGCAACTGCGAGTTTGTGGCCCAGAACTACAATTGTATTCTGTTGAGAGACCTATGCACAGATGTTATGTACATGAACATTCCCGCGAATACCGCTGCAAACCGGCGTGTGGCCCCGCCCCCTGACGGGGCCACACGGCATCTCAGAGGCTATAGCCACGCTCATCATGCAAGGCCAGGTCCAGACCCTCGGTCTCCTGTTCTGCTGTCACGCGTAATCCTGTAATCCTATCAACCAGCTTCAGGAGTAACCAGGTCACGGCACCACACCAGACAATCGTGGCCACTACACCAATCAACTGCACCCATAATTGTGCCAGCATGGTCGTTCCGGTCACCAGGCCACCCAGCGCCTCCATCCCGAATACCGCCGTCAATAGCAGTCCGAGCATACCACCGACCCCGTGGACTGGAAAAACATCCAGAGAATCATCAATTTTCAGACCACGCTTGATATATTGAGTCGCGGCATAGCAGACCACGCCTGCCGACAGACCGATGATCAGGCCTCCCAGCGGGCCGACAAACCCCGATGCCGGCGTGATAGTGCCCAGACCGGCCACCATGCCGGTTACAATACCGAGCACACTGGGTTTGCCATGTTTGATCCATTCACAGGCCATCCACGCCAGCGAACCGGCGGCGGCTGAAATATGTGTTACCAGCATGGCCATACCGGCATTCTGGTCAGCGGCCAGGGCGCTGCCGGCATTGAAGCCAAACCAGCCTACCCAGAGCATGGAGGCACCGGCGACTGTCAGGGTCATGTTATGTGGCAGCATCGCCGTTTCCGGGAAACCGCGGCGGCGGCCAAGCACCACGGCAGCCACAAGCGCCGCCACCCCGGCATTAATATGCACTACGGCGCCCCCGGCAAAATCCAGAAACCCGAGTTGTCCCAGCCAGCCGCCGCCCCAGACCCAGTGACATACCGGCGCATAGACAAACACCAGCCACAAACCACTGAATAACAATACCGCGGAGAATTTCATGCGTTCAGCGTAGCCACCGACAATCAATGCCGGCGTAATAATCGCGAACGTCATCTGGAACATGAAAAATATACTTTCCGGGATGTCACCACTGGCACTGTTCAGGCCGAGATCAGCCAGCAACACATTGCCGCTGCCGATCACGCTGTTTAATCCACCGCCGTCACCAAAGGCCAGGCCATACACAAACCCGTACCACAATAAAGATGCCAGGCAACAAATCGCAAAGCACTGCATCAATACCGATAACGCATTTTTGGCGCGCACCAGCCCGCCATAAAACAATGCCAGTCCCGGCAATGTCATGAACAAGACCAGCGCTGTGGCAGTAAGCAACCAGGCACTGTTGCCGGAATTAAATTCAGGCACATCCTGTGCAACTGCTGACAATGGCAACAATATTAAAAACAAGACCGACCAGCTATGCATGCGTTTCATGGCCACACTCTCCCTTGAGGCAGTCAAACCTGCAACTTAATGGTTTTTATAGTTAAAGGTAGGTACGGATTCCTGCGTTACTTGCTTCCAGCCACTTCTTTTTCTCCGGTACTAAAACTTACAGCGCTTCAGACCCGGTTTCGCCGGTACGAATACGAATGGCCTGTTCAAGACTCGTGACAAAAATTTTGCCATCACCAATCTTGCCGGTATTCGCCGTGCGGGTGATAGCCTCAATTGCAGCATCGACCCGATCATCATCAATAGCCAGTTCAATTTTAACTTTCGGCAAAAAATCAACAACATACTCGGCACCACGATACAGTTCGGTATGACCTTTCTGGCGCCCGAAGCCCTTGACTTCGGTAACAGTCAGACCTTTGACACCTACCTCGGACAAGGCATCACGAACATCATCCAGCTTGAATGGCTTGATTATTGCGGTCAGCAGTTTCATTGCAGTTAACCTCCATTGGGATAGGACTAACGTTCCGATTGTAGTCGGCTTTGCCGGGCGCGGGAACCTTCTATGCGCATATGCAAAGAAAAAGGCGTCTGTGGTTGCCCACAGACGCCTTCAGTACAGTTACTTCAGAGATATAACTATCAGCTTGAAGTGAAGTCCGGATAGGCTTCCAGACCACACTCGGTCGCATCCAGACCCTCCATTTCCTCTTCTTCGGTCACACGAATACCCATGACCGCTTTGATGATGCCCCAGAAAATCAGGCTCATGATGAAGACGAAAGCGAAGATGGCGACTATGCCGATGAGCTGGCCCTTCAGGGTTGCATCACCATTGGACAGCAACACCGCCAACACACCCCAGATACCGGCGGTACCGTGGACCGAGATGGCACCAACCGGATCGTCCAGCTTCAGTTTATCAAGGCCAATAATCGACAGCACCACGATAACACCACCGATAGCACCGATGACCACAGCCAAACCTGGCGTTGGTGACAACGGATCGGCAGTGATGGAGACCAGACCCGCCAGTGCACCGTTTAGTGCCATAGTCAGATCAGCCTTGCCGAACATGAACTTGGCCAGCAGTAACGCTGCCACACAGCCACCTGAGGCCGCCAGATTGGTATTCACAAATACCATGGCAACATTATTGGCGGAAGCAACATCGGAAACGATCAGTTCGGAACCACCGTTAAAGCCGAACCAACCCATCCAGAGGATGAAAGTACCCAGTGTCGCGAGCGGCAAGTTGGCGCCCGGCAGGGCGTTAACCTTGCCGTCCGGACCGTACTTGCCTTTGCGGGCACCCAGCAGTATGACACCGGCCAATGCCGCCGTCGCACCGGTCATGTGCACAATGCCGGAACCGGCATAGTCAGAATAACCAAGTTCGCTGAGGAACCCGCCACCCCAACTCCAGTAAGCCTGCAATGGATAGATCAGACTGGTCATGACCACCGCAAACAGCAGGAATGACCACAGCTTCATACGCTCAGCCACAGCACCGGAAACAATTGACATCGCCGCTGCGGCAAACACGACCTGGAACATAAAGTCGGACAGGCCTGAGTAGTAGATGTCACCGTCACTGGCTATGACGTCTTCGACGGAGTTATCGCCACCGAGGAAGAAACTGATACCTGACCAGACCGAGTTGGCGCCTTCCGCCGGATACATGACGTTATAGCCAACGAACATATAGGTGATACACGCAACTGAATACAGAACAATATTCTTGGTCAGGATTTCGGTGGTGTTCTTTGCTCTCACCAGACCGGATTCGAGCATGGCAAACCCGGCCGCCATCCACATGACGAAGCCCGCCATGACCAGAAAATAAAACGTATCGAGTGCGTACTTAACTTCGATAATTGATGCGTCCACTGTTAGAGTCCTCCCAAATACTTGGATTGCAATCGACAGACGTCGAAAGACGGGTTGTTAATGAAAGTCATCATTACAGCGCCGCGTCACCGGTCTCGCCGGTACGAATTCGAACAGCCTGTTCGAGGTTGAATACAAAAATCTTGCCGTCGCCGATCTTGCCGGTCTTGGAAGCATTGGTTATGGCTTCCACGACATCGTCAAGTTTGGAGTCTTCAATGGCGACTTCGAGCTTCATTTTGGGAAGAAAGTCGACGACATACTCGGCACCCCGGTACAACTCGGTGTGCCCCTTTTGGCGACCGAAACCCTTGGTTTCTGTCACCGTCATGCCCTGCACCCCGATTTCCGACAATGCTTCGCGCACGTCGTCGAGCTTGAAGGGCTTAATGATCGCTGAGACCAGTTTCATGAAAATAATCCTCCCGTTAGCTTGGGTAAAGACCCCACCGGGCCGGGATGGCCCGGCGGGATTTTGCCTGAGGTATCCTTACAAATACTGCGGTTTAGAAGCTGCTGGAGACGGTAAATACGACACGACCATCACAGAGGTTCTCGATACCGGTACAAAAATCGTCTTCGTCAAAGGTATCGATCCAATCCAGCGCCAGACCGAACATGCCAACATCTTTCGACAAACCGATGGTATAGGTTGAATAGTTGCCAAGATCGTCAACATCCTGATAGCCATAGCTGGCACTGAAACCGACACCTTGCGGCAACGATAGACCGAAAGACGGGTTGAACCAGTGACCGTCGCCTGTCTCACCGAAAAAGTCCGGAGAATACGCGTAACCCATACCAACCGTCGGCTCATACTCACCCGGGAAGGTGTAGCTCAGGCTGCCGTAAGCTTCAAAATAATCAAACGTTTCGCCAGCAGGACTGGCCGCCGGGTAGTCGTAATACAGACCGCCGACATCCCAGCCGATGCCGTTGCTGAATTCACCGGCGAGACCACCGTAGTAGTCGGCTTCAATACCGCCACCGAAACTGACGTTAGATGCCCAGATACCAACGTAAGGATCGGCAAACGTATTGGAGTCGTAGGAGTAGTCAAAGCCACCCTGCACAGCCGGCGCACCGTCGGTCTGCGAAATACCGCGAAACATATATTCTGACGTCAGGGCCACGTTGGCACTGAAGGTATGCGGAGATTCGGCCTGGGCCACCATCGGCATGCCGACAACCAGCGCACCTGCTGCACCTACAAATAATGATTTGCTCATGGTTTTCATTAATGTTTCCCCTCTGCTTTAAGTAAGTACACGAAAATACAAGAACGCATCTTGATGGCTCTGTTATTGCACGTTCCGTGCCAGATCCAGTTAAGTTCAAATAATCAGCAGGTTAGGGATAAAGCGAGGACTTTGTTGTAACCATACAACGCTGGCGATTCCATACAACGCACCCTATAGGTGCGCTATCATGGTGTTGTGCACCGGTTTTGTGCCTATCATGCTAACAACAACTATCTGTGACCTGTTTCTCAGATATCCATGGCAACAAAAGCCGTCACTACCAAAACTTGTACTTGCAGCCTGAATTTATAAAGTACAAAGTAGAAATACATTTAACGCGAAGAAATTTGCATGACCGAGACCAATAAACCGTCACTCGACAGTCTGATTAAACGCATCATTGCGGATCTGCCGCCGGACATACGGCAGGTCAAAAGCGATTTTG
>JBBDSJ010000008.1:0-6312 GCA_040905025.1 Gammaproteobacteria bacterium | reverse complement strand
AAACGCATCATTGCGGATCTGCCGCCGGACATACGGCAGGTCAAAAGCGATTTTGATATGCAGCTCAAACAGGCATTGAATGCGGCATTCAATCGCATGGATCTGGTCACGCGAGAAGAATTTGATATACAGGCCGCACTGTTAGCGCGCACGCGTGAACGCCTGGAGATGATCCTGAAGCGGCTGGATGAACTGGAAACCAACAATCCACCGGATGATCCGGCAACATAGCTGACCGCATCGACACGGACGTCAGGAGTACATAAGGACATGAGTCTTGCCACTGTTTACAGCCGTGCCGCTACCGGCATTGCCGCGCCACTGGTCACAGTCGAAGTTCATTTAAGCAATGGTCTGCCCAGTCTTTCGATTGTCGGCATGGCCGAGACGGCTGTACGCGAAAGCAAGGACCGGGTGCGCAGTGCATTGCTGAGCAACCGGTTTGAATTTCCCCTCAAACGCATCACCATCAATCTGGCACCGGCAGATTTACCCAAGGAAGGTGGCCGTTTTGATCTGGCGATAGCCGTCGGCATTCTCGCGGCCTCAGGGCAACTGCCAGATACCGCACTGGCAGAGCACGAATTTTTTGGCGAGTTGTCGCTTACCGGTGAATTACGCAATATTCGCGGACTACTACCGGCCAGCCATGCGGCGACACAGGTGAAACGCACTCTTGTTGTGCCCGCAGCCAATGCCGATGAAGCCGCGCTGGTCGATGGTGCAACTGTTTACCCAGCCAGCCATCTGCTGGACGTTTTTCAACACCTGACCGGCGTGGAGAAACTGGACTGTCATAAAACAGCGCGGCAACTGTCGCACGCCAGTCGGTATCCGGATATTGCCGATGTCAAAGGTCAGGCCCATGCCAAACGTGCGTTGTTGATTGCTGCCGCTGGTGGCCACAATCTGCTGTTTCTTGGGCCTCCGGGTACCGGCAAGACTATGCTGGCCGAACGCTTGCCGGGACTGTTACCGCCGTTAACGCAAGCACAGGCGCTGGAGACAGCTGCAGTGGCTTCGGTCAGTAACCAGGGTTTTAATCCAGCCAATTGGTGTGTCCGGCCCTATCGTAATCCGCATCACACGGCATCGGCTGTTGCGCTGGTCGGTGGCGGCTCGCCGCCACGGCCGGGTGAAATTTCTCTGGCTCATAACGGCATTCTTTTTCTTGATGAACTTCCCGAGTTTGAGCGGCGCGTACTGGAAGTCTTGCGCGAACCACTGGAATCCGGCCGTATCACGATTTCACGCGCGGCCCAGCAGGCCGAATTTCCGGCCCGGTTCCAGCTAATTGCTGCCATGAATCCGTGTCCGTGCGGCTATCTGGGTGATGCCTCGGGTCGCTGCCATTGCAGCGCCGAGCAAATCCGCCGCTATCGATTGCGTTTGTCAGGGCCATTGCTTGATCGCATCGACCTGCACATTGAAGTCCCGAATCTGAAATCCGGATTACTACAGCAACAGGATCAATCTGCGCCGGACAGTGATGAACTAAGACAAATCGTGCTGGCAGCCGTCACACGCCAGCAACAGCGCGCCGGTAAAGTGAATGCCGTGTTGAATAATCGTGAAGTTGAACGCGATTGCGCTTTAACTGCAGAAGGCCGGCAATTATTGCAAACAGCGCTGGAACAACTTGGCCTGTCGGCGCGGGCATTACACCGCATTCTGAAAGTCGCGCGTACGATTGCGGATCTGGATCAGAGCGTGCAAATTGAAATTTCACATTTAAGTGAAGCGATTGGCTATCGCCGGCTGGAACGCGATACAGTTTAATCACAGCGGTTGCAGCCATCTGCTTTATCAGGTACATAGTGCGCGCATGCCCACTAAACAACCTTACAACATCGAAATCAAGGCAAAAACGGCCTACATTGCCGAGCAATCCCTGCCGGAAGCCCGGCGTTTTGTATTCGCCTATACCATTACGATCACCAATCGGGGTGAAATCGCTGCCAAACTGCTGTCGCGCCACTGGATTATCACAGACGCCGATGAGCGTATACAGGAAGTCAAGGGTATGGGGGTCATCGGCGAGCAACCACATTTGCAACCGGGTGAATCATTCACCTATACCAGTGCGGCAATGCTGGAAACGCCGCTGGGCTGCATGCAAGGCAGCTACCAGATGCTGGCTGATGATGGCGTGAAATTTGACGCCCCTATCCAGCCATTCAATCTGGCCATGCCACATACGTTGCACTGAATCATGGCTACCTACGCAATCGGTGACCTGCAGGGTTGCCTGACTGAACTCAAACAGCTGTTGAAAAAAATCCGGTTCAATCCGGGGTCAGACCAACTCTGGTTTGCCGGCGATTTAATCAACCGTGGCCCCGAATCACTGGAAACGCTGCGCTATGTCCGCAATCTCGGCGCCAGCGCACTGAGTGTACTCGGCAATCATGATCTGCACCTGCTGGCTGTCGCACATGGTTTTGGCAAACCCAAACCACGCGATACGCTCGATCCCATTCTCGATGCAAAGGATCGTGACGATTTACTTGACTGGCTGCGCCGTTGTCCACTGCTGCATCATGATAATGAGCTTGGCTTTACGCTGGTACACGCCGGGCTGCCACCACAATGGGATCTGCAAACCGCGAGTCAGTGCGCACGCGAAGTCGAAACCGTGCTGGGTGGTACCGAATTCAAGACTTTTTTTAACACCATGTATGGTAATGAACCCAACACCTGGTCTGCAGCCTTGTCCGGCATTGAACGCCTGCGCTTCAGTATCAATGCGTTTACCCGGTTGCGTTATTGTGATGCCGGTGGTCGTATGGACTTTAACGAAAAAAGCCCGCCGGGCTCACAGCCTGCCGATTTAATACCGTGGTTTGATGTACCCAGGCGCCGCAGTAAAAAGCTGCAGATACTGTTTGGTCATTGGTCAACATTGAGTCTGACCAGGCTCGATTACAGCAGCAGGCAAGTCTATCCACTGGATACAGGCTGTGTCTGGGGCGGTACGTTGACTGCACTGCGTCTTGAAGATCGGGCATGGTTTAGTGTGCCGTCACAACAAAAGCGACGCTAGTTGATAATACACAGATAATAGCCAGGTGACGCATGTCGACTGCCTGCTACATTCCAGTCCCGATCTTCTGTTCACCATCCGGTTGCCATTGATATGCTTGCAGGGATATACAGTCATGTTCGTCGAATATCACACCCTCGTCTTCCAGTAACAGTTTTTGCAATTCAGCATAACCCGGCTGGCTGCGCGTACTGATTTCCCCGCGCGCATTCACTACCCGATGCCAGGGCACTGCCTGTTCATCAGTGAGCGCCGCCAGTGCATAACCCACCTGTCTGGCATGGCGCGGATAGCCGAGCCGGCTGGCAATCTGACCATAGGTTGCAACCCGACCTTTGGGAATATCGGCTACCACGCGGTATATTTGCTGGTGATTCAGTACGTTCATGAATTTTCCAATGTATAGTCAGTGCTCAGGTTCATGCAAGATCATGCCGTCCGTCAGACCATTATGAAATTATTCAGCTCATATCTCGCTATTGTATTGCTGACGACTGCACAGTTCGTTACAGCGAATGACGTGCCCATAGTTGCGGCAGCCTCCGATCTGCAGTTCGCATTGCCCGAAATTGCCGCCGACTTTGAAGCTCAAACCGGACACCGGGTGCGGCTGAATTTTGGTTCCAGCGGCAATTTCCGGCGTCAGATCACCCAGGGTGCGCCGTTTGAACTTTATCTCTCTGCTGATGAAGACTATGTATTTGCATTACAGCATGACGGCCATACCCGCGATGATGGCTGTTTATATGCCATCGGCCGCATTGTTATCATTACACCAAAAAATAATACCGCACTGGTTGATGAGCAGCTGATACAGCTGGGTAAAAAACTGGCCCGCCAGGAGTTGAACCGCTTTGCGATTGCCAACCCGGCGCATGCACCGTATGGCGTTGCAGCCAAACAGGCATTGGAAGCAAAAGGTCTCTGGACAGCGATCCAGCCGCAGCTGGTACTGGGAGAAAATGTATCGCAGGCGGCCCAGTATGCCTTGTCCGGTAATACCGACGGCGGCATTGTGGCGTACTCGCTGGCACTGGCACCGGCGTTGCGGGAACGCGCCGTGTTTGCGTTGATCCCGGCTGAACTTCATGCACCCTTGCGACAACGCATGGTTTTAATGAAAGATGCCGGTGTTGTTGCGGAAAAGTTTTATGCTTTTCTGCAAACCGAACCGGCACGCGTTGTCCTTGAACGCTATGGTTTTGCCTTGCCTGAAGAACAGCAAGATTAAAATAAATGGACTGGACTGCACTGAAAATTTCCCTGAGTCTGGCGATCTGGGCCAGCCTGCTGCTGTTGCCAATCGGTTTGCTGCTGGGCCGCTGGCTGGCAACGACAACGCTGCGGGGACGCGGCTTTGTCGAAGCGACGGTAGCCTTGCCACTGGTGCTGCCACCGACCGTACTTGGCTTTTATTTACTAGTCATTTTCAGTGACAATAATCCGGCCGGCTGGTTGTGGCAAACACTGACGGGCAGCGGCCTGAATTTCAGTTTCAGCGGCATTGTCATCGCTTCCGTAATCTTCAACCTGCCCTTTGCCGTCCAGCCCATCCAGCGCGCGTTTGAATCCATACCGCCGTATGTGCGCGAAGCCGCCTGGTGCTCCGGGCTGTCACCCTGGCGCACGTTCTGGCGTATCGAATTGCCGTTGATCTGGCCCGGTGTTATCTCGGCCATGATTCTGACATTTGTGCATACCCTCGGCGAGTTCGGCGTGATTCTGATGGTCGGCGGTGCGATTGAGGGCGAAACCAAAACCATTGCGATTGCGATCTATGATCGCATGCAGGCGTTTGATGACAGCGCTGCCGGCAACATGTCACTGACCCTGCTAATCGCATCCTTCATCGCTATCGGTATTGTCTACAGCCTTAGCGGCAGGAAGCCCGTCCGTGTCCGCTGACGGCCTGTTCATTCGTTTGCAGCAGAAGGCACCGATTCCACTGGAATTGCAGATTAGCGTTAATGCCGGTGAATTGCTGGCGCTGGTGGGCCCGTCCGGCAGTGGTAAAACCACAGTATTGCGCAGCATCGCGGGTTTGTATCAACCGCGGCATGGCTTCATTCAGTGCGGCGCGGATGTCTGGATGGATCCTGCTCATCATATTAATGCAACGCCGCAGCAGCGCCGTGTTGGCCTGGTATTTCAGGACTACGCCCTGTTCCCGCATTTGAACGTACGCGACAACATAACCATTGCCATGAACCACATCAAACCGGCCGCCCGTCAACAGGAAGCCATGCGCCTGCTGGATATTGTGCATCTGAAAGGACTTGAACAGCGCTATCCACATGAATTGTCCGGTGGCCAGCAACAACGTGTGGCCGTGGCACGCGCACTGGCCAGGCAACCACGCGTATTGTTGCTCGATGAACCATTCTCTGCTGTCGATCAAATGACGCGGCAGCGTTTGCAAAACGAACTGGCCCGGTTACGGCGGCAGATTGACGTGCCGATTATTCTGGTGACGCATGATCTGAATGAGGCCAGCGCACTGGCGGATCGCATATGCGTGTTGCATAACGGCCAGACCTTGCAAACGGACAAGCCTGATAACTTGTTCAGCCGGCCGCGCAGTCCACAGGTGGCACGGCTCATCGGTTGCGCTAATGTCTTCTCCGGCACATTGATCTGGCAACAGCAACAGCCATGGCTGCAATGGGGCGACTACACTCTGGAACTGTCCGGCCGGCCGGCACTCGTTAATGGTACCCGGGTTGACTGGTTTATACCGGACTCGGATATTCTGCTGCACCGGCGCGGCCGGCCATCACTGGGTGAACGCGAGAACCCGGTCAGCGGCATTGTCGAAGACTGCATCACACTGGGCGCACAAACCGAAGTCAGCATGCGCTGCCGGAACATCGACAAACCCTTGCGGTTGCAAATCAGCACTCATGCCGCGCAGCGTAATGACATTCGCAATGGCGCCGAGATCAAGGTTTCACTGCTTGCTGACGGCATACATATCATGAATCCCGTCGATTACCGGCATTAACCGCGCATGACCCGCTGCCGGCAGAATACCGAAGCCGCACTTTTTGCTTCATGCCGACAGCCGGTATAGGCTGATACAGGTGATCTTCCATAAACATGACATTTCCGGGGCAACCGGAGAGCAGGAGATGCAAAATGCACTACGCAATTTCCACCACCTGGGGCGGTACTGATACCACTCGCGCCGCCATTCCATTCATCTTTGCCGCGACCGCACTGGAAAAGGGCGACAGCGTGATGCTGATGCTGTTTCATGATGCAGTGACCCT
>JBBDSJ010000007.1:7187-13416 GCA_040905025.1 Gammaproteobacteria bacterium | reverse complement strand
TCACCGCACCGGTGTTCTGGTTTTTCCTGACGCTGACTACCATCACGCTGTTTGTGTTTCGTTATCGACATGGCGCGGCGCAACTGCCGTTCCGGGTACCGCTATATCCGCTGGTGCCGTTGTTGTTTCTCGCCGCCTGCCTGTACATGCTCTATTCGAGTCTGGTCTATACCGGCAGCGGTGCTTTGATCGGCATACTGGTGCTGGCGTCTGGTGTGCCGGTGTATTGGTTGGCGAGTAAACGGCATTTGCAAGCACGAGGAAACCTCTGAATACTCCCCGTATTTCCCTGGGACATACTCCTGCCACAACCCGGGTTTTGCTGTATTTATCCGTAATATCGCGATAAAATCCACAATTGTTTTTAACGATGGCGCTTATAAGTTTTATGAATGCGGCCGCGAAGCGGCAGAACACCACGGGTTTACCCGTGGATGAATGAGCCCGCCGTCTGTACGCTTAGCGGATGGAGATACGACATGGTGCGCATGGTCTCTACCAGTTGCAGTATCACGTGGTGTGGGTGACGAAGTACAGACGGCGGATACTGAAGCCTTTCGTCGAGAGCTATTTACGTAAAGTGTTGCCACGGATATTGTGTAGTATAAAATTTCATTGGGTCTTCTTCTGTTTGGTTTGGCCGCCTTCCAGCTTAGCCAATCTGGCTAAGCTGGGGGAGAAGGCTCAATGAGTATCAAAGGCATGCAGTCGGACAAAATGACCGCTACGCGGCCATTTTGCCACTGACGCAGAGAAGCGTTATGTGCTTTTGCATATCAATTTTATTGGGGGTATGCTTTTGTGATGAATTCGAATCTTAAACAACTACCTGTAGATGAGCGGATTCGTCTTGTAGAAGATCTCTGGGATAGTATTGCATCAGATCAGAGTACGATACCGCTTACTCCAGACCAAAAGATGGAACTGGATAAGCGTCTCGATGCTTATGAAGTGACTGGAGATCCTGGCCGCTCAATGGACATAGTTATATCTGAAATACGCAATAGATTATGACCAAAGAAATCCGACTCAGGGAAGAGGCGGAAGTAGACTTGGAAGAGGCCTCGGTTTGGTATCAGCAACAAAGAAGAAGACTTGGCGATGAGTTTCTCAATGAAGTGGTCTCATTATTGCGTTCAATACAGCAGAATCCTCTTGCCTACCCAATTGTCCACCGCAACACTCGCCGTGCACTAACTAAAAGATTCCCATTCGGAGCATTTTATCGTGTTGAGTCCGAATATATTGTTGTTGTGGCTATCATGCATGCAAGTCGTGATCCCAGTAAATGGAAAGTACGCACATAACCAGTGCCTTCAGAGCAGGGCCATAAAGCGGCGCGCCTGAGGCAGGCGTTTGAAGCTGTAGAAAAACCCCATTGGACTTCCCCGGGTTCAATGGAGACCTCCGGTTTATAATCTGAGCACAGGAGGAAGACATGAGCAACCAACGATCTGTAAGGGGGCTCGCGTCTTCGGTGAGGTAATGGGATCCATCAGTATAGCGACAACTTATGGTCCCATGCATATCCGGTAAGGACCATAATAAATGTGGTGGGCCCGGTAGGACTCGAACCTACGACCAAGGGATTATGAGTCCCCTGCTCTAACCAACTGAGCTACAGGCCCCTAATGAACTGTTGTACTGAATTTGATCTTTCAAGCCAACACTCCGGACATTGAGTCCGTCCTGTTGGCGGGATTATGCCGCGGCGCTACGCAGTCCTGCTTCGCTTGCGGTCCAGGGCAAACGTCCTGTTTGCCCGCTCGACACGCTGCGACATGGTATGTCGGTCGTGTCTCGCCCCCTGACTCTAATACTGAGCTACAGGCCCCTAATGAACTGTTGTACTGAATTTAAACGACAGTGGGTTAAGTTTTTACGGTCAAGTTTATTGGTTGCGCAGTTATTTTGTTCGGCATCCATTCGCGGGCGCTATTCTACCTTTTCCAAACCGGTTTGTGTCCCTTCCAAGTGGTTATTTGTTCGGCTATCCCGGCCTTCGGGCCCATAATTCTATGTGGCCTTGGCCATTATACGCAGCCTTGGTCTATACTGCGTATAGTCATTTGATTTGCCAAATATTATGGATTATCAGTCTGAAAGCAATCGCCTGTTGTATTCACAGCTGTTGACCGAGTGCGCCCGTGGTGGGGCAGTGACCGGCCGGGGCTTGTCGTTTGTCTCCAAGACCCTGAATGGACAAAAGCACTGGTATCTGCAAATCGTGGTCGGGCCGGCCAAGACCCAACATTATCTGGGGCCGGATTCAGAGGAATTACGCGAGCGTATAGCGCAGGAAAAAGCCTTGTGGGAACGTGCAGAGCCGGATCGCCGATCACGTGAGAAACTGGTGGCCATGTTGACTGCGGGTGGTGCGGCATCGGTCAGCGCTGGCGAAGCACGTATTTTCGAGTTGCTGGAACGAACAGGTGTATTTCTTATCGGCGGCACGGTGGTGGGTTCGCATGCCTTCGGTATTTACGCCAATATGCTGGGCGTGCGTTGGGAGTCGGAGACAACGCGTACTCAGGATGTTGATGTCGCTGCTGACGTTAATTTGAAGATCGGTGTCACCGATACGCCGATCGACTTGCGCAAGGCGCTGCTCGAATCAGAGATGGGTTTTTTTGTAGTGCCGGCGTTGAATCGAAAGCATCCTTCCACCAGTTATTCAATCCGCGGTCGCCGTTTGACGCTAGACCTGTTGACTACCATGCATGGCGCAGCGTCATCGAAACCGGTTGAGATCAAGGCATTGGGTGCACCAGCAGAACCGGTGCGGTTTCTGGATTATCTGCTGGAAATGACAGAGCCGGCAGTCATCGTGGCCAAGGTAGGCATACTGGTCAATGTACCGGCACCCGCGCGTTATGCCTTGCACAAGTTGGTGACAGTACAGCGGCGGCCTGCTGCCATGCAGGGCAAGGCGTTGAAAGATCTGGCGCTGGCGCGGCAGTTGATTGAATTGCTTTTGCAGGATCGTCCGGGCGATCTGATCCTGGCGTGGGAAGCAACAGAGCAGCAGCCGGAAAAATTTCAGCAGCAATTAAAGCAAGGAGTTAAACGGTTACCGAAGGCATTGCGGCAGAACTTAATGGGTGTTATCGCTAGTTAACGCCAGCTCGCTTGCCAAGCCTGGTACTCTGAAGGGCGTATTCGATATCGGGCAATATTGCCTTCATGTAGTCCCATTGCCTCTGTTTCTACGACTTCAACAAATTTTGCCCGTTCATCCGGGATAATGCCTTGTTCGCTAACTTGCCTGATATAGGCAGTAGCCGCTTTTTTGTCTATTTTACGGCGGACTATATTGGCAACCGTTTCTGCAATTATTGCGCGGTGACGTAATCGGAATGCATCCGGCTCGCCAAGGGAACGGCGCACTGCCGAGTAGCGCGCACAGGATCGTTCATAGGCCCATACGAATACATCCGCCAGTAGTTCAATACGGTTCAGCTCATAGACTCCCAGTATACCTTCTACATAGGCACGCTCGGGGACGTCAACGAATGACAATGGGCAAAGGTTGTCCCGGATTAATGGCAAATTGGCGGCTAGTCGTGAAACGCGTTTATTGACATCTTCAAATGGCTGCAGGTAAGGCAATTGCACCATAACGAAGAATGCCTGTTCGAACGGATCCCGGATGGCTGCGGCGGTATCCAGTATTTGCTGGAAGCATTCTTTAATAATTTGCGGGACCGCCAGCGGATGATAGACCGTACCGCCGATCTCAACCGGAATATGACGCAAACGGCCGCAAGCCTGTGGATCAGACAGCAGGTTGTCCGATAGTAAGGCGTGCAGGTTGAGAACTGTGTAGCGGTTGAAGCCTGTTTCCTCAGCCTGCTCGATCAGTAGTTCAATGGCGGCCTTGTGATTCAGGATCATCTGCGCTTCCTGTGCATCTTTTCCTTCGGCAGACTCACCTGATTGCAACAAACGTTCTGCTTCAAGCAGTGAGTAGGTATTGCCTTCCAGCCGGCTGGAATTCCAGGACAGGTCAATCAGCAGACGATTATAGATTTGTCTGGCATAGGTGCCGGCTGGTTGCTCGCTGCCGACTGAATGGCCCAATTCTAATAGATGGATCCGGGCTTGTTCCGGTAGATAGAATGTTTTATTGGGTCGGTAGGCATCGAGGAAATCCCGGTTATAGCCGACCGGCTTCCGGTTCTGGATGGGCTCCTTTACAGCTTGCTGGATAGTCTTGCCATCAGGAGAAACGGGAATACCTACAGTGAAGTCCGCAGCCACTTTAAAGCCTAAAGTCAATTCTCCTGCAAGTTCTACAGGCTTTCTTCGATAACGAGTGCCGGGGCCGCGCCCTTCTACCAGTAGTTTTTCCTGTTCTACCAGCTTCGCCAGTCGACGTTGTAGCGTGCGGCGGGGCAGTTGGATTTCCAAGGTGTTTCTGATTGCCTCCACAGACGCACCCTCGGGAAACCGGGTCACGGCTGTGAGAATGGCATCAAGTTCATCTTGAGGAATTTGCTTGGGCATCGGCTTATAGTGGCGCAATATAGTTTATTGCGCCACTATAAGCTATTTATGTGGCGTGATTCAAGTATTGCGCCACATAAAGTGGCGCGAATGCTGGAACGTGCCACTGTTCAAGCGGCTGGCTTATCACGAATATGATAATTTCAGGGAAGTGTTGATTGATGTTGCTAATAATGCCCTCACCCTAACCCTCTCCCAGAGGGAGAGGGGATGAAGTCGTTCTCGCCCCAGCCTTCTCCCAGTGGGAGAGGCTGAGATGAAAGTCTTTAGTCGAGGAACGTGCGCAGTTGATCCGAGCGGCTCGGGTGGCGCAGTTTGCGCAGGGCCTTGGCCTCTATTTGGCGGATGCGCTCGCGGGTGACGTCGAACTGTTTGCCGACTTCTTCAAGCGTGTGGTCGGTGTTCATGTCGATACCGAAACGCATGCGCAGGACTTTTGCTTCGCGCAGGGTAAGGCCTTCGAGCGCGTCGCGGGTTGAGCGGCGCAGGCCTTCAAAGCTGGCGAAGTCGATCGGGGCATGCGTGTTGGTGTCTTCAATGAAGTCACCCAGATGTGAATCTTCATCATCACCAATCGGCGTTTCCATTGAGATCGGTTCTTTCGCGATCTTCAGTACCTTGCGGACTTTTTCTTCCGGCATTTCCATACGCTCGGCCAGTTCTTCCGGTGTCGGTTCGCGGCCCATTTCCTGCAGGATCTGGCGGCTGATGCGATTCAGCTTGTTGATCGTTTCGATCATGTGCACCGGAATACGAATCGTGCGCGCCTGATCGGCAATCGAGCGTGTGATCGCCTGGCGAATCCACCAGGTCGCATAGGTCGAGAATTTGTAACCGCGCCGGTATTCGAATTTATCCACGGCTTTCATCAAACCGATGTTGCCTTCCTGAATCAGATCCAGGAACAGCAGTCCGCGGTTGGTGTATTTCTTGGCAATGGAAATGACAAGACGCAGGTTGGCTTCTACCATTTCCTTTTTCGCCCGGCGGGCTTTCGCTTCACCGATCGATACGCGCCGGTTGATTTCCTTGATTTCCGGAATGGTCAGGAAG
The DNA here is from genome assembly GCA_040905025.1 of Gammaproteobacteria bacterium. Classification (GTDB taxonomy): domain Bacteria; phylum Pseudomonadota; class Gammaproteobacteria; order Methylohalomonadales; family Methylohalomonadaceae; genus JBBDSJ01. Next base: position 7,857 of record JBBDSJ010000007.1, on the reverse strand, counting down.
CTGTTGGCAAATGCGACAAGCAGTTTTTCCTGGGCTTTCAGGATATCATCCAGATGTTCCTTGACTTTGGCCGCGTAGGGCTTGCGTGAACGTGCAATCTTCTTTGCCCATTCGAGATCAGTTTCATGACCGGGGAATGATTCAATAAAGTCGGCGCGCGGCATCTTGCATTGCTTGATGCAGATGGCCATGACTTCACGTTCCTGTGTCCGGATCGTATCGACTACTTCGCGGACGTTGACGGTCAGCAGATCAATAAACTTCGGTGCCAGCCGCAGTTCCATGAACTTCTCGGTCAGCAGGTTCTGGGCCTTTTCGCTGGATTTGTGATCCTTGCCGTATTTCTTCAGCGCGGTCAGGACTTTCTTGTATTGCTTGGCCAGCAACAAGACGCGTTCACGGACTTCTTCCGGATCCAGTGAGTTGTCCGGCGCTTCCGTTTCATTGTCATCGCTGTCGTCACTGCTGTTATCGTCACCATTGCTGGCAGCATTGGCAGCATTGTTATTGTTATTCGGGTTCGCCGGGTTGGGAGTGTTGGCCGCCGGATAGTTATCCAGTTGATCGGTAAAACCGATCACGATATCCGCCAGCTTGAGCTCGGCGTCTTCGACCTTGGCATAACCGGCCAGCAGCAGATCAATCGTGCCCGGATAGCAGGCCAGCGCTT
>JBBDSJ010000007.1:0-7087 GCA_040905025.1 Gammaproteobacteria bacterium | reverse complement strand
GTCAGGTTTTTCAGCTCCTGTTTCTGCGCCTCGGTCAGCTCATTCCAGCCCAGCTGCCGTAATACCTGCAAGCGCTGACGCCGGTACAGCTTGAGCAGGCGGGTCACGGCATCCCGGAATTCGGCTTTCTGGTCCATCAGCGCGTGGCTGCCCAGATCCGTGCTCGCCAGCTCGCGTATGCGGCGCTCATATTTGCTGTCGCGCCAGTGTTCGACAATGCCGGCTGTATTGACTTGCGGGCGTTGCCGGATAAATTCAAGCAATTCGACCAGAAACTCGACGCCGGGCAGGTCAATCCGGGCGATCTGGGCCGGGTCGTCAATTTCCTGCGCGAGTGCCGGTGATTGCACCAGCAGGGCAATCATGTGGCCGACCAACGACGGCGCTTTGCGACTGTCGTTTGAGTGTAGCAATGGCCGGCTGTTTCTGCCGGGATGATCTTCGACCTGATGCTTGCGGCGGAGTTCGTTCACATCCCGGCCGACGATATTGGACACTTTTTGTTCATACTGATCGCGCAGGCTGCCGGCCGGCAGCTTGTTCAGGTAGTCGTAAACCTTGTCTTCAAACCGGGCCTTGCCTTCCAGGCTTGAGGTATCAATGTCGCTGCGCAGTTGGCCGAACAGATAATCCGACAGCATGGTTAGCCGGGCCGGATCGGTAAATACGCTGGCGCCCTCGCGGCGTATGAACGTGTCCGGATCGTCGTCGCCGGGCAGGAACAAAAATGCGATTTCGCGGCCTTCACGCAGCAGCGGCAGCGCGGTTTCCATCGCCCGGAATGCGGCCTTCTGACCGGCGCTGTCACCGTCGAAACAGAACACCACCTGGGCGGCGTTGCGGAACATGGATTCGAGATGCTCGCGCGTGCAGGTGGTGCCAAGTGTAGCGACGGCATTGCGGACACCCGCCTGTGCCAGCGCTACCACGTCCATGTAACCCTCGACGACATAAATCCGCTCCATGTCGCGCAGGGCCTTGCGCGCCTGATACAGGCCGTAGGCTTCCTGGCCCTTGTGGAAAATCGGCGTTTCCGGGGAATTCAGGTATTTCGGCTCACCATCGCCGAGCACCCGGCCGCCAAAGCCAATCGCGCGGCCGCGCCGATCCCGGATCGGGAACATGACGCGTTCGCGGAAGCGGTCGTAGTGGCCCTTGGCGCCGTCCTTTTCCACCAGCAGACCGATACTGGCCAGACGCTTGATCGCCTCGGGCGACTTGCCGAGGCTGCCCAGCAGGTTGTCCCAGCCCGACGGGGCAAAGCCGATTTCAAATTCGTTGGCAATCTCGCCAGTCAAACCGCGCTTTTTCAGGTAAGCGACCGCTTGCTCACGTTGCGGATGTTCGCGTAACTGACGGCTGTAATAGCGCACCGCCAGCTCCATGAGTTCGTATAAATCGCTTTTGTCTTCGGCCGGCCGCGCTGCCGTGCCGCCGCCTTCATAAACCACTTCGACGCCGGCGCGGCTGGCCAGATCCTCGATGGCTTCCGGAAATGTCATACCGGCGTGCTCCATCAGAAAACCGATGGCGGAGCCGTTCGCGCCGCAGCCGAAGCAGTGATAGAACTGTTTTTCCTGGCTGACGGTGAAGGAGGGGGTCTTTTCGTTGTGGAACGGACAGCAGGCCATGTGATTACGGCCGGCGCGCTTGAGCGGCACGTAACCGTCGATCACATCAACGATATCGATGCGCGTCAGCAAGTCATCAATGAAATATTGGGGGATCAGGCCAGCCATGGGCACAAGTTAAAAGTACAAAGTGAAAAGTAACAAGCAGAATGTTGGCCGAAGAGTTATAACGGCGTATTTGGTGCATAACAGAAGGTGGTTGGCAAGCAGCTCCCTCCCCTTTCAGGGGGAGGGCTGGGGTGGGGGCGAATATTCAAATCCCCCATCCTGACCTTCCCCCTGGAGGGGGAAGGAATATATTATTTTCGCTTTTAACTGCCGTTAAAGCTAACTGCCGTTAAAGCGCCGGAATACCAGTGTCGCGTTGGTGCCACCAAAGCCGAAGCTGTTCGACATGACGGTATTCAGGGTCACGTTATCCTGGCGTTCGGTGACGACCGGTTTGCCGGCGGCGTCCGGATCCAGCGTTTCAATATTGGCCGAGGCGGCAATAAAGCCGGCGTCCAGCATCAACAGCGAATAAATGGCTTCTTGTGCGCCGGCCGCGCCGAGCGAGTGACCGGTCAGTGATTTGGTCGACGCTACCGGCGGCATGTTGTCGCAGAACACCGTGTTGATGGCATTCAGTTCGGTGATGTCGCCGGCCGGCGTACTGGTGCCGTGGGCGTTGATGTAATCAATCGGCGTGTCGACGTTGGCGAGTGCCTGCTGCATGCAGCGCACGGCGCCCTCGCCACTGGGAGCGACCATGTCGGCACCGTCCGAGGTCGCGCCGTAGCCGACCAGTTCGGCCAGAATCGGTGCACCACGTTTGCGCGCGTGTTCGAGTTCTTCTACGACCAGCATGCCGGCACCGCCAGCGATAACAAAGCCGTCGCGATTGGCGTCATACGGGCGTGAGGCGGATTCCGGTGTAGCGTTGTATTTCGAGGACAATGCGCCCATGCCGTCGAACAGCATGGTCAGTGACCAGTGTTCATCTTCACCGCCACCGGCAAAGACGATGTCCTGCTTGCCGAGTTGAATCAGCTCCATGGCGTTGCCGATGCAATGGGCACTGGTGGCGCAGGCCGAGGAAATCGAGTAATTCACGCCCTTGATGCCAAACGGCGTCGCCAGACACGCCGAGACGGTACTGCTCATGACCTTGGTGACACCGAAGCCGCCGATCTTGCGGGCACCGCGTTCGCGCAGCGTATCGGCGGCCTGGACGACATGCGCCACCGAGCCGCCGCCGGAACCGACAATCAGGCCGATGCGCGGGTCGGAGAGTTGTTCGGGATCAAGCTCGGCATGGCGTGCGGCGTCGGCCATGGCCACATAGGCATAGGCCGCGGCATCGCCCATGAAACGCCGGGGTTTGCGTGGGATTAATTCATCGAGATCGATGACCGGCGTGCCGGAGACCTGGCTGCGCAGGCCGAGTTCGGCATAGGTCGGGTTGGCGCGGATACCGGAGCGGCCGCTGCGCAGGCTATCGGTGACAGTTGTCCGATCGTTACCGAGACAGGAAACGATACCGAATCCGGTGACAACGACTCTTCGCACAGTCATTCCTTAAATTTAAATATGATGAATGGGGACATCCGCAGACTGCTAAAGCGCGCTGTCCGGATCCAGAAACAGTCCGACTTTTAAATCCATTGCCTGGTAGATCACCTTGCCGTCGACCGAAACGGTACCATCGGCAATGCCCATCGTCAGGCTGCGGCGAATCACGCGTTTAATGTCGAGATGATAATGCACTTTCTTGTTAGTGGGCACGATCTGGCCGGAAAATTTTACCTCGCCACAGCCGAGCGCACGACCCTTGCCCGGGCCACCGACCCAGCCAAGATAGAAACCGAGCAATTGCCAGAGGGCGTCAAGGCCGAGGCAGCCGGGCATGACCGGATCACTGACAAAGTGACAGGCAAAAAACCATAAATCCGGATCAATATCGAGTTCGGCATCCACGGCACCACGATCCTGGGCACCGCCGGTGTCACTGATATGCGTAATGCGGTTGAACATCAGCATCTGCTCAACCGGCAAACGGGCGTTATCCGGACCGAACAGCCGGCCGTGACCACAGTCAATCAGCTCTTCATGGCTGTAGCTGTTTTTGCTGGTCATACGTTTTGAGTCGGCTGTCATGATCTGTTAATGCCCTGGAATAGTGTTGCTGGTAATCCCTGAACCTTACGTTCAGGGCCGGCCGCGAAACCTGTCTGCATCATCCTGCCGCAGATTAAAGACTCTGGATGCAGTCTCAAAATTCATACCCCCTCCCCGCGTGGGAGGGGGTTAGGGGGAGGGGGCGAAAAAATTCTGCAAAACCGGGTTTTATACAGAAATTATACACCCCCACCCTGGCCCTCCCCCTGGAAGGGGGAGGGTATCTATTTTTGCGGCCGCTTTTGAGGGTATCTATTTTTGCGGCCGCTTTTAATGTTACTGCAGTTCAGCCGAGCAGCGTCTTTACTTTTCAGCCGAGCAGTGTCTTTACTTTGGCACTGACCGCTGCCATGTCGGCGCGGCCCTGGAGTTTGGGTTTAAGTATGGCCATGATCTTGCCCATGTCGGCCATGCTGCCGGCACCGGTTTCTTCAATGGCAGTTTTGATCAGCGCATCGAGTTCGGTGTCATTCAGGGCTTCGGGCAGGTATTCGGTGACAATATTAAGCTCGGCAACTTCCTTTTGCACGAGATCATCGCGGCCAGCGGCGCGGTATTGTTCGATGGAGTCGCGGTACTGCTTGGCCATTTTGTCGAGGACGGCGAGTACCGCCGTATCATCCAGTTCAATGCGTTCATCGACTTCGCGCTGCTTGATGGCGGCGGTGATCAGACGCAGCGTGCCGAGACGCAGCTTGTCCTTCTCACGCATCGCCGTTTTTACATCATCGTAGATGCGTTGTTTCGGTGAACTGCTCATCAGGTTATCAGGCGGGATCGGAGCGTTGATACTGGAGTGTAAGCGGGTAACGGTCCAGCCGTTACGCCTAGTGCATGCGTGGGCGGCGAACCTGCTGCTTGGCCAGTTTTTTCTGGTAACGCTTCACGGCAGCAGCGGCTTTGCGCTTTCTGACCTGGGTCGGTTTTTCGTAGAATTCACGGCGATGAACTTCAGCCAGCAGGCCGGATTTTTCACAGGCGCGCTTGAAGCGGCGCATTGCAACTTCAAATGGTTCATTCTCACGGACTTTAACTTCAGGCATAACGCTCCCTAAAACTCTTGGATTATGGGTCTCGGCAAAACCGGAAACTGCTGTCCCGGCGAGCCGGGTCGAATTTCCGCTGCGGAAAAGTCGGCAATTTTAGTAAGCTCTTGAGATAATTGCAAAGTATATTGACACGATCAGAGCGACAATAGCACTTGGCCATGCGAATTCTGGGTATCGAAACCTCCTGCGACGAAACCGGTATCGCTGTTTATGACAGCGAGCAGGGGCTGCTGGCGCACGCCCTGCACAGCCAGGTGGCGCTGCATGCGGCCTATGGCGGTGTTGTTCCGGAACTGGCCTCACGTGACCATATCATCCGCATTGTGCCCTTAATCCAGGCGGCGCTGGCCGAGGCCGGGCTCAGCGGCCGGGATATTGGTGCGGTGGCCTATACCGCCGGGCCCGGGCTGATGGGTGCGTTACTGGTTGGTACCGCGCTCGGTCGCAGTCTGGCCTATGGCTGGGGGGTGCCGGCGATTCCGATTCACCATATGGAAGCGCATTTGCTGGCACCGCTACTCGAAACCCCGGCGCCGGGGTTTCCGTTTCTGGCGTTATTGGTCTCGGGCGGTCATACTCAATTGGTGCAAGTCACCGCCATAGGTGAGTACACACTGCTGGGCGAGTCGCTGGATGATGCCGCAGGCGAAGCCTTCGACAAGACTGCCAAACTGCTTGGACTGGGTTATCCGGGCGGTCCGGCAATTTCAAAACTGGCAGAGCAGGGCCGGCCCGGCCAGTTTGAATTTGCCCGGCCGATGACTGACCGGCCGGGGCTGGATTTCAGTTTCAGCGGTTTGAAAACGCAGGCGGTGCTGACATTGCAGCGCGCCGGGGGTGACACCATTGATGCACAAACGCGCGCCGATATTGCTTGTGCATTTGTCGAGGCAGTCGTCGATACGCTGGCGATAAAATGCCGGCGGGCATTACAGCAGACCGGACTGAAATGTCTGGTCGCCGCCGGCGGGGTCAGCGCCAACCGTCAATTGCGTGACCGGCTTGCGGCCATGAGCGCTGAGCTCGGGGTCTCGGTTTTTTATCCACGCCCGGAATTCTGTACAGATAACGGTGCCATGATTGCTTTTGCCGGCTTTTGCCGCTTAAATGCAGAGCGATCAGGAAATCACGCTGATGCAGGCAGGGATTCACTCGCATTTCAGGCACGCGCACGCTGGCCGTTGACCGAGCTTGGGCCAGTTGCCTGATAGCCGTTATGACATCAGTTTCGAATTCAAAGTAAGGAGTTGTTTCATGACCATTCATTCGAGTGCCGCTGAACGGGCATTACATTTCCAGCCGAGTATTGGCCGTATCGGTTTTTTGACCGTGGCGCTGATAGCACTGCTGTTCGTTCTCGGTTCCTATGCCCAGGCTAGCGGCAGTGCCCTGCTAACACAGGTTCTTGTGTTTGGCGGTGCTGTGCTGGTGATTGCGTCGCTACTGTATGCGTTGCGTGATATGAAACATCCGGGTCCGGTACTGAGTATCGACAGCAATGCGATCACACATGCCCGGCATGGCCGCTTGTCCTGGGCGCATATCAAGCGTGCGAGCGTTAGCGGGTTTGGCAATTTGCAATGGCTGCGGGTCGAACCGGTACCCGGCCATGGTTCAGCGTACACAGTTGTGCTTGCCTTTTTGAGTGGACCAATAGCTGACGTGGCACCGTTTATTCAACGGCGCATGAATGAAATCCTGCGGCCGAAAATTCATGCCGAGCTGCTGGCTGACTATGAGCGCTATCTGGATGACAAGGATTTGCCGGATGCCACGCGTATTCTGATGCAAACAACGTTTAATGAATTGACTGTGATTGGCGGTGGTGACAAGGGGACTGCCGAGCAACAGGCATTACGGCATGAGCAGGAGTTGAATGAACTGCGCCGCCATGTCGAGATGCAGCTGGAACTGGCGAGCAATGAAGAACAGAAAACCAAGTATCGTGATTTCCTGATGACGATTGATGAACTGGAAGTGTCAACACGGATATTGCGCGGGATAGACAGCAGTCAGCCACAAGAAAGCTGATGCTTTTTCAGTATTAACCGTGCCATCCTGACTAAGGCAAGATTTCTCCGCTTCGCGCCTGCGGCGCTTCGGTCGAAATGACAGCCTCTGGTCATTGTTGCGCTTGCAATTGGCCCTTTATTTGTCATCCCGAGCGAACGCAGTGAGTCGAGGGATCTTGCGGTTGCTTGCCATCAAGATTCCTCCGCTACGTGCTGCGCACTCCGGTCGAAATGACGG
>JBBDSJ010000006.1:61903-63618 GCA_040905025.1 Gammaproteobacteria bacterium | reverse complement strand
TGCGACCTTCGGGTTATGAGCCCGACGAGCTGCCAGACTGCTCCACCCCGCAACAATTCGGTCTGCTTCAAGAAGTGGCGCAGTCTAAGCCTTGGCTGTGTAATTTTCAAGGCGAATCCGCCAGCATCGCCCTGATGCCAACATATTCACGAATTTATGTCGTCTGAGCCGGCTTGTGTTTTAATAGACAAAAAGCATACAGGTCAAAGGTTTTGGAAGCGTTACTAGATAATATCTTTTACCAGATCGCCGCACTTCTAATATTATCAGCAGCCGTTGGTGCCGTTGGTACATTGTTTCGCCAGCCGCTGGTGGTCAGCTTCATTCTGGTCGGAATACTCGCAGGTCCTTCCGTATTCGGTCTGGTGCAATCATCGGAACCGGTAGAATTGCTTGCCGAGCTTGGTATCGCGCTGTTGTTGTTTATGGTCGGCCTTAAGCTCGATTTGAAAATGATCCGGACGATGGGCCTGGTTTCACTCACAACCGGGCTTGGCCAGGTGTTGTTTACTGCAATTGTCGGTTTTTTCATCTGCCTGGCACTGGGCCTGAATACACTGACCAGTATCTATGTCGCCGTTGCGCTGACATTCTCCAGTACCATTATTATCGTCAAGCTGCTGTCGGATAAGCGCGAAATCGACTCGCTACATGGCCGTATCGCCCTCGGTTTCCTGATTGTTCAGGATCTGGTCGTCGTGCTGGCGATGGTAGTGTTGTCGGCATTCGGCGTCGGCGTCGCCGGTGAGCACCCGCTATTGGATATCCTGCGTATTGTCGGTTTTGGCATATTGCTGATTTTAGGTACCGGCTTGTTCATTCGTTATCTGGCTGATCGGTTAATGCAACTGGTAGCCAAATCGCCGGAATTGCTGGTGACATTTGCTATTGCCTGGGCCGCGTTGTTCGCTGCGATGGCAGATTTCATGGGTTTCAGCATGGAGCTCGGCGGCTTGCTCGCCGGTGTATCGCTTGCATCGACACAATACAAAGACGCCATTTCAACCCGGCTCGGCAGTCTGCGTGATTTCCTGTTGCTGTTTTTTTTCATAGCGCTCGGCTCACAACTGGATATGAGCATTGTCGGCAGCCAGATTGGGCCGGCCTTGTTGTTGTCACTGTTTGTTCTGGTGGGGAATCCGTTAATTGTGCTGATCATCATGGGTTCGATGGGCTATCGTAAACGTACCGGCTTTCTGGCCGGTTTGACGGTCGCGCAGATCAGTGAGTTCTCGTTAATCTTCGTCGCCATGGGGTATACCCTCGGGCATGTTAATGAAGCCGCAGTGGGTCTGGTTACCTTGGTGGGTCTGGTTACCATTGCGATGTCGACCTACATGATTTTGTACTCACATAATCTGTACAGCTGGGTTGAACGCTGGTTGTGGGTTTTTGAACGCAAGCTGCCACAGCGTGAACTGGAGGATGATAACAGCGACGCCATTGGTGCCGATTATGATGTTGTTGTATTTGGGCTGGGGCGCTATGGCAGTGTGATCTATCGCCGGTTAACAGATGCCGGCAAGAATGTACTTGGCATTGATTTTGATCCCGATAATGTCCGGAAATGGCAACGTCAGGGGCATACGGCAATCTATGGCGATATGTCGGATCCGGAATTTCTGGCCAGTTTGCCGTTGACTAATGTGCAGTGGGTCATTTCGGCGACGCCGGTTGTTTCCATGCCATTGACTCATCATGATGCGCGTATTTCC
>JBBDSJ010000006.1:0-61803 GCA_040905025.1 Gammaproteobacteria bacterium | reverse complement strand
TTCGGCGACGCCGGTTGTTTCCATGCCATTGACTCATCATGATGCGCGTATTTCCCTGGCCGAAGGTCTCCGGGATCTCGGTTTCAGTGGTCGTCTGGCAATTGCCGCCCAGCATCCCGGTGATACCGAGCGATTACAACAAGTCGGCGCAGATTTGATTCTGATGCCGTTTGTCGATGCTGCTGATCAGGCGGCGGATTTGATCCTCGGGCGGCAACAGCGCCAGCCGATCGAAGATGTGGAGCTGGCCCGGGCGCCGGACTACACCGCACCGGATTGAATAATCCCCGTTGGTAATTGCCAGCATGCCGGCTCAATTGCTATACTTGGGCGGTTATTGAGTTGTACCTAGCGCTTTTCAGGGTTGGTTTCCGGAGTTGATTTTGACTGGTAGATTCCAGGGATGACATTCAGGGTTGAAGAGAGTGGGCCATGTGCCCACTTTCGCGTTTATGGGTCCGAAAAAATCCCGGACAGTAGTGTTGGCCGGAACAGGTTTCTGGTTATTGCACTACAGCGCTATGTGGCAGGAGTCAAAAATTCGGGATGTATCGGCAAAACGAAACACTTTTAAAACTTTTGCAGCCGGCAGTGACCGCGCTGGGTTATGAATTACTCGGCATTGAACTGGGTAATCGTGGCCGCAGTGAATTATTGCGGATATATATTGACCATGCCGACGGCATTGCTGTGGAAGATTGTGAAAAGGTCAGTGAACAGGTATCCGGTGTACTTGATGTAGAAGATCCTCTGCGTGGCCAGTACACGCTGGAAGTCTCGTCGCCGGGTCTGGACCGGCCGTTGTTCACGCTCGCGCAATTTGCCCGGCATCTGGGCAGCGAAGCACAGATTCGTTTGCGTCAGCCATTACAGGAACGACGGCGCTTGCGCGGGATAATTGAAGCGGTAGATGACAATAATGTAGTGCTGCGCGTGGAAGATGAAGCATGCCAGGTTGCAGCTGAATTAATTGAGCATGCCCGGCTGATTCCGGTATTCGACTGAGCAAGGTCGAATGAATCAGCAGATGGTGCAGCTTGTTGTATTGACAGTGACTAGTAGCGGATGAGAACAGGCAGATGAACAAAGAAATTTTGATGGTGGTAGATGCCGTTTCGAATGAAAAGGGCGTCAGCAAAGACATCATCTTCGAGGCCATTGAAGCAGCGCTGGCCAGCGCCACCAGCAAGCGCCACCGGCGTGATATTGATGCGCGCGTGGAAATCAATCGCAATACCGGTGACTACGAAACGTTTCGTGTCTGGGAAGTGGTTGCTGACAACGACGACGAAGATCTGGAATTTCCGGACAGCCAGATGCGGCTGACTGAAGCCCGAAATATCAAGGCCGATGCCGAAGTTGGTGACAAGATCGAAGAGCCGATGGAATCGGTGGAATTTGGCCGGATTGCTGCGCAAACTGCCAAACAGGTGATCGTGCAGAAAGTGCGCGAGGCCGAGCGTGCCCAGGTTGTCGATGCCTTTATCGATCGCAAGGACGAGATGGTCGGCGGTATCGTCAAACGGCTGGAACGCGGCAGCATCATTGCTGATCTGGGTAACAATGCGGAAGCCATTGTCCCGCGCGAACAAATGATCCCGCGCGAACCTGTCCGCCCTGGTGATCGCATTCGCGCCTATCTGCAAGATATTCGCGCAGATGCCCGTGGACCCCAATTGTTCCTCAGCCGTACCGCGCCGGAGTTGCTGATTGAATTGTTCAAAATCGAAGTGCCGGAAATCAATGAAGGTTTGATCGAAATTGTCGGTGGTGCCCGTGATCCGGGCTCACGCGCGAAAATTGCCGTGCGTGCCAAGGATCCACGCATTGATCCGATTGGTGCCTGTGTCGGTATGCGTGGTTCACGTGTGCAGGCAGTATCAAACGAACTCGCCGGTGAGCGTGTCGATATCATCATGTGGGATGAAAATCCGGCACAGTTCGTGATCAATGCCATGGCCCCGGCCGAAGTGGCATCCATTATGGTTGACGAGGATTCACACAGCATGGATGTTGCGGTGGCGGAGGAAAACCTGTCGCAGGCCATTGGTCGTGGCGGTCAGAACGTCAAACTCGCCAGCGAACTGACTGGCTGGACACTCAATGTGATGTCAGTCGAGCAGGCTGAGGAAAAAAGTGAAGCCGAATCGCAGACACTGGTTGAAATGTTCAAGGATCAACTCGGCGTGGACGAAGAAGTTGCAAGTATTCTGGTGCAGGAAGGTTTTTCCAGCGTGGAAGAAGTTGCCTATGTGCCGGAAAATGAAATGCTTGAGATTGAGGAATTTGATGCCAATCTTGTTGAGGAACTGCGTAATCGCGCCCGCGATGTGATGCTGACGCGTGCAATCGTGTCCGAGGAAAGTGTTTCCGATGCCGAGCCGGCTGCCGATTTACTGGCAATGGAAGGCATGGATGAAAAACTGGCCTGGGTGCTGGCAGGCCGTGGTGTTGTCAGCATGGAAGACCTGGCTGAACAGGCAGTTGATGATCTCATGGACATTGAGGACATGGATGAAGAAAGAGCCGGGCAGTTGATTATGACCGCCCGCATTCCGTGGTTTGAAGAATCGGCAACGACCACCGCAGGACAAGCAAGTCAAGACGGAGAAGCTAATAATGCCTGAAGTTACTGTCAGCCAGTTTGCTGACGTCGTCGGTGTCCCGGTCGAGCGGCTGCTAGAGCAGCTGAACGAGGCCGGCATCGCGTCCAAGTCTGCCGACGGCATGATCAGTGACGCCGAAAAGGCGCAACTGCTCGGTTATCTGCGTAAAAAACACGGCAAGGACGTTGACGATCTGGAACCGCGCAAGATTACACTGAAGCGGAAAACGGTCAGTGAAATCAAGGTGCCCGTGGCTGGGCCCGGAGCCAGCCGGAACAGCAAGCCGCGCTCAAAAACCGTCAACGTGGAGTTTCGAAAAAAGCGTACCTACGTTAAGCGCAGCAGCCTGATTGAAGAAGAAGAGCAACGCGAAAAGGCTGAAGCTGATGCACGCGCAGCTATTGAAGCTGCTGCCCGCGCCGAAGTTGAAGCGACCGCGCGTGCCGAGCAGGAACTGCGCGACAAGGCCGAAGCCGAGGTCCAGGCTGAAGCCAAAGCCGAGGCGGATGTGGCCGCTGAAAAACAGGCACTAAAAGAATTAGCAGAGCAGCCGACAGCCGAACCGGCAGTAGCCGAGGCTGCCCCTGCAACCGCTGAGCCGGCGGCAGCCAAACCGGATAAAGCTGCTCCCGGTCGTGGCCGTGATGATGACAATCGTGACCGCCGTGGCCGTGATAAGGACAAGGGTAAATCCGGACGCCAGGAATTACATGTTGCAACCGACAAATCCGGTCGTCGCCGGAAAAAGCCGCGTGGCAAGCCAAGCGGTAACCGTGGCACCGTAGTCAGTCAGCACCAGTTTGAAAAACCGACCGCACCGATCGTGCGTGAAGTAAACATCCCGGAAAGCATAACGGTGGCTGAACTGGCTGCGCGTATGTCTATCAAGGCTACCGAAGTGATCAAGATGATGATGTCACTCGGCACAATGGCCACGATCAATCAGACCATAGACCAGGAAACAGCAGCACTGATTGTCGAGGAAATGGGCCACAAGGCAAAATTACTCAAAGAGAACGCGCTGGAAGAAGAGGTCATGCAGCAGTCCCAACAGGGCGAGCAACTGCCGCGTGCACCGGTCATCACGATCATGGGTCATGTCGACCACGGTAAAACTTCATTACTGGATTACATCCGCCGCACCAAAGTGGCCGCGGGCGAGTCCGGTGGCATTACCCAGCACATTGGTGCCTACAGCGTCACGATTGACCGCGGCACCATGACGTTCCTTGATACGCCGGGTCATGAGGCATTTACCGCCATGCGTGCGCGTGGTGCCAAGGTGACCGATATCGTGGTACTGGTAGTAGCTGCCGATGATGGCGTGATGCCGCAGACCGAAGAAGCGATACAGCATGCCAAGGCCGGCAATGTGCCGATGATTGTGGCCGTCAACAAGATCGACAAGGACAACGCCGATCTCGACCGGGTCAAGCAGGAACTCAGTAAACTCGACGTGATTTCAGAAGAATGGGGCGGCGACACACAGTTTGTTTATATCTCGGCTCTTAAAGGTACCAATGTCGACGGGTTGCTCGAATCAATCCTGTTGCAGGCCGAGCTACTGGAACTCAGGGCTGTCGCAGATGGCCCGGCCAGTGGTGCTGTAGTTGAATCGCGCCTGGATCGTGGCCGTGGACCGGTAGCCACAGTGCTGATTCAAAGCGGCACGCTGCGCAAGGGCGATATTGTGGTCAGCGGCCATGAATACGGCCGGGTGCGTGCAATGCTGAATGACCAGGGCAACGATATCGACAGCGCCGGTCCATCCACACCAGTGGAAGTGCTGGGACTGTCAGGTACTCCACGGGCGGGTGATGAGATGATTGTCGTCAGCGATGAAAAGAAAGCACGTGAAATTGCATTGTTCCGCCAGGGCAAGTTCCGTGAAGTGAAACTGGCAAAACAGCAGGCGAACAAATTGCAGGACATGCTCACCCAGATGGGTGAAGGTGAGACGGTCAGCCTGAATCTGTTGATCAAGGCGGACGTACAGGGTTCGGCAGAAGCGCTGGCCGATTCACTCGAAAAATTGTCGAATGATGAAGTGAATGTGAATGTCGTCCACAATGGTGTCGGTGGTATTACTGAAACCGATATCAATCTGGCTGTGGCCTCGAATGCCCTGCTGGTCGGCTTTAATGTGCGCGCCGATGCCTCCGCCCGTAAACGTGTAGAGGAAGAAGGTATTGATCTGCGCTATTACAGTGTGATCTATGATGTGATTGATGACGTCAAGAGCGCGCTTGCCGGCATGCTTGCGCCGGAAGTGCGTGAACAGATTGTCGGCATCGCTGAAGTCAAACAGGTATTTCGTTCGAAGAAGTTTGGTGACATTGCCGGCTGTATTGTGATCGAAGGTGCTGTCAAGCGCGACAACCCTATCCGGGTTTTGCGCGATAACGTAGTTGTTTATGAAGGCCAGCTCGAATCACTGCGCCGTGTCAAGGATGATGTCAAGGAAGTCCAGGCCGGCACCGAATGCGGTATTGGTGTGAAAGACTATGAAGTCAAGGAAGGTGATCAGATTGAAGTGTTTGAACGCATCACTGTTAATCGTAGTCTGTAAGAAAAAAATCAGTCCGCGAAGACACGCAAATTAACGCAAATACTTCAGCATTCCGGATTTTCTGGTGTGCCAATGGCGGATAAATTAAAGAATGCCCAGAGAATTCGGCCGTAACCGCCGCGTCGGTGATTTGATTCAGCGTGAACTGGCGGTGCTTATCCAGCGTGATTTCCGTATGGAAGATAACCCGCAGGCGGCAGCACTTGTTACTGTGTCAAAAGTGGATTTGAGTCCGGATCTCAGTTACGCAAAGATATTCATCACTTCACTTGAACCGGTCGAGCAGCGCAAACTGCTGGTCAAAAGCCTGAACGAAGACGCCGGTCACTTCCGTCATGAACTCGCACAAGAGCTCATGACCCGTATCGTGCCACGTCTGAAATTCGTTTATGACGAAGCCCTCGAACGTGGCAACCGGATCGCCGGTTTGATTGACTCCTTGCAGGCGGAACGTGCCGGGCGTACATCAGATCCTGATATATCATCAGCCGCAGACAAGTCTGCCGATGACGACGACTCCACCACGTCATAAGCCCGATAAGGATTAAATTCAGCTATGGGCCGACAGCAGCGCCGTGGGCGCGATCTTCACGGCATACTGGTGTTTGATAAACCTGCCGGTATTACCTCCAACGGCGCATTGCAGCAGCTCAAACGCCTGTTTGATGCACGCAAGGCCGGCCATACCGGCAGCCTGGATCAGCCCGCGACCGGACTGTTGCCTATTTGTTTCGGTGAAGCCACCAAACTCTCCGGTTATCTGCTCGACGCCGATAAGCATTATCAGGCACGTTGCCGGCTGGGACGGGTGACAACGACCGGCGATGCGGCCGGTGAAACGCTTGACGAACAAATGGTGCCGGCACTGTCAGCCGGACAAATAGAAGCAGCCCTGGCCCGGTTCCGCGGGCCCATTATGCAAACACCGCCGATGCACTCGGCACTCAAGCATCAGGGTAAACGTTTGCATGAACTCGCGCGTGCCGGTATCGAGGTTGAACGTGCGCCGCGTCCGGTTACGATTCATGTGCTGACATTGAACGAACAGGGTGATACGTATCTGGATATCGAGGTGCGTTGCAGTAAAGGCACATACATCCGCACGCTGGCAGAAGAAATAGGCGCAGTCCTGGGCTGTGGCGCCCATGTCGAGTCGCTGCGACGGCTCGGTGCCGGGCCGTTTGTGGTCGGACAGATGCACACTATTGAAGAATTGCAGTCATTGCTGGAAACCGGCGGTATGGCGGCACTGAATGCCACATTGCTGCCGCTCGATAGTGCCCTGCAACAGTGGCCGGCACTGTATCTGACCGCAAGTCTGGTGCAATTTCTGCTGCAGGGTCAGGCGGTTGTGGTACCGAAAGCACCGACCAGTGGTCTGGTGCGACTGTATGACAGTCATCAGCATTTTTTTGCCGTGGGCGAAGTTCTGGACGATGGCCGCATCGGCCCGAAACGATTACTGAACATACGCCATTAATGCGGCCGCAATACCGTTTCAGGCCAATGTTTGCCTTGTCGTAATGCGGGTCGGCAGTTACAATACGCGCCTTTAAAGGCTGGTGCTGACTGTTCAGCCCGGCTCAGGCAGTTGTTAAAAGAATACTTGAGGATAAATGTACATGTCTCTGGATCAGCAAAACAAAGCTGAGATTTTGAAGGAATACCAGCGCGAAGCCAACGATACCGGCTCGCCCGAAGTCCAGGTAGCGCTGTTATCTGCACGGATTACCGATCTTTCCGATCACTTCAAGACTCACAAGAAAGATCATCATTCCCGCCAGGGCCTGCTGCGCATGGTCAGCAAGCGCCGTAAGCTGCTGGAATATCTGCGAAATACCGATATTAATCGTTACCGCGATCTGATTGGCCGTCTTGGCCTGCGTAAATAAGAATGCTGTTGCACGGTTGCCGCCGCCCGGCAGCAACCGTGTGTTGTACCTTCCGTTTGCCTACTAAAACCCGTTGATGAGAGTGATTTATGAATAGTGCCCGCAAGGAATTTCAATATGGCAGCCACAAGGTTGTCCTCGAAACCGGGCGCATAGCCCGTCAGGCAAATGGTGCCGTCATGGTCAGCATGGGCGATACCGTCGTCCTGGTCACCTGTGTTGCGGCGAAAGAAGCCGATCCAAACAAGGATTTCTTTCCCATGACCATTGATTATCAGGAAAAAACCTATGCTGCAGGCCGGATTCCGGGAGGCTTTTTCAAACGCGAAGGCCGGCCGAGTGAGAAAGAAACGCTGACCTGCCGCCTGATTGACCGCCCGTTGCGCCCGCTGTTCCATGAAGCCTTTACCAATGAAGTCCAGATTGTCGCTACCGTTATGTCCCTGGATCCGCAGGTTGATCCGGATATTCCTGCGTTGATTGGCGCTTCTGCCGCCGTTGCTGTCGCCGGCTTGCCGTTTAACGGCCCGATTGGCGCTGCACGTGTCGGCTACAAAAACGGCGAATATATTCTGAACCCGAGCTTTGACCAACTGGATGATTCCGAACTTGATCTGGTCATTGCCGGTACTGACACCTCAGTGCTGATGGTGGAATCGGAAGCCAGACAGTTAAGCGAAGAAGTCATGCTCGGCGCGGTGATGTTTGGTCATGAACATGGCCGTACGGTCATTGAGAATATCCGCGCACTGGTTAAAGAGGCCGGTGTTCAGCCGTGGGACTGGCAGGCACCGGCGAAAGACGCAGCGCTGGAACAGGAAATCGATCGGCGTTGCGCGGCTGATGTCGCCGCCGCTTACGGCATTCGTGACAAGCTGGCACGCAAGGAAAAACTTGGTGAAATCCGCAAGGCCGTAGTTGCCGCTTTGACCGAAATTGACGAGCCGCAGTGGACGGTCAGTCAGGTCAAGGGTGCATTTGAAGAACTTGAATCACGTCTGGTACGCAACAGCGTGCTTGAAGGCAATCCGCGCATTGACGGCCGTGATACCAAAACCATTCGCGATATCAGTATTGAAGTGGGCGTGTTACCGCGCGTGCATGGCTCAGCGCTGTTTACCCGTGGCGAAACCCAGGCACTGGTCGTGGCCGCGCTGGGTACCGGTCGTGATGCCCAGATTATTGATGCGCTGGAAGGCGAACGTCGTGAAGCATTCATGTTCCATTACAACTTCCCGCCATACTGTGTAGGTGAAACCGGTCGCGTCGGTACGCCGAAACGCCGTGAAATCGGCCATGGCCGTCTGGCCAAGCGTGGCGTCGTTGGTGTTATGCCGAATATGGATGAATTCCCTTATGTCATTCGTGTGGTGTCGGAAATCACCGAGTCCAACGGCTCCAGTTCCATGGCCAGCGTATGTGGTTCCAGTCTGGCATTGATGGACGCCGGTGTGACGCTGAAAGCGCCGGTTGCCGGTATTGCCATGGGGCTCATCAAGGAAGGCGACAAGTTCACGGTATTATCCGACATCATGGGTGACGAAGATCACCTCGGTGATATGGATTTCAAGGTGGCCGGCAGCAATGATGGTATTACTGCGCTGCAGATGGATATCAAGATTGATGGTATTACCAAAGAAATCATGGAAGTGGCTCTGACCCAGGCCAAAGAAGGTCGCCTGCATATTCTTGGCAAGATGAATGAAGTGCTGTCCGAACCGCGCAAGGACATGTCCGAATTTGCGCCGCGTATCATTACCATCAAGATCAATCCGGAAAAAATCCGCGATGTCATCGGCAAGGGGGGCGCCACAATCCGTGCTCTCACAGAAGAGACTGGCGCATCCATTGATATTGATGACGATGGTACCGTGAAGATTGCTTCGGTTGACAAGGCCGCCGGTGAAGAGGCCCGACACCGTATTGAACAGATCACTGCCGATATAGAAGTTGGCAAAATCTATGAAGGCCGGGTAGCCAAACTGATGGACTTTGGCGCGTTTGTGAATATCCTGCCAGGCAAGGATGGTCTCGTGCATATTTCACAAATTTGTGAAGAACGCGTTGAGCAGGTCAGCGACAAGCTCAGCGAAGGCCAGATGGTCAAGGTCAAGGTGCTGGAAGTCGACAAGCAGGGTCGTGTCCGGCTCAGTATGAAAGCCGTCGATGCAGGTGAATCCGCCGCCTGATACGGGATAGTAGCTTGGCAAAAGCAGAAAAAATCAAAAGGCGCGTCAAGCCTAATGCCGATCAGTTAAGCACAGAGATTGCTTGACGAGGCGTAAAATGAGATCAAAATCCGGTGATCGTTTCGGTCACCGGATTTTTTTTATTCAGGGGCTTCTGGTTATCGAATCCGGCCAATATTATTCATTTGGTATCTGCTCCGGAGGCACTGTGACGCGGGCACAAGAGATCCGTTTGGCTGTTATGCTTGCCGTCATGAAAAGAAAAATTACCGGTTTCCATCAGGATGACGAGCGCCACTGGGTCGCCGAGCTTGAGTGCGGACATAATCAGCATGTACGGCATAATCCGCCCTGGATTAACCGGCCCTGGGTGGTGACAGAAGCCGGACGTGCACAAGTGCTCGGGCAGATGTTGAACTGCAAATTGTGTGATCCAGAATGAGAAACCGGGAATGAAAATCTGGGTCGATGCCGATGCCTGTCCGGCAGTTGTCAAGGAGATTCTGTTCCGTGCCGCGCAACGCGCGAATATACAGATGACGCTGGTGGCCAATCAACCGGTGCGTGTGCCGCCATCGGCGCTAATTACCGCCCTGAAAGTCGCACCGGGTTTTGATGTGGCTGACAATGAAATTGTAAAACGCGTGATTGCCGGTGATTTGGTGATTACGGCGGATATTCCTCTGGCTGCCGAAGTGATTGAGAAGGGCGCGCATGCATTGAATCCGCGTGGCGAGATGTATTCAGCCAACAGTATTAAAGCGCGGCTGACCATGCGTGATTTCATGGACACCCTGCGTGGCTCTGGCATCCACACAGGCGGTCCGCCAGCGCTGAGTCAGACGGATCGCAAAGCCTTTGCCGATCAACTGGACAAATTTGTGGTAAAGCATGCAAAAGCTCAATGAGGTTGTTGCTATATCCCGAAATGCGCTGACTTAATCAGCGGAGCCCTGATCCGGCAACGCAAACACCAGTACTTCATCGCCGGTTTCGTATCCAAACAGACTGTTCCCGCCAGCGGCCACGGCAATGTATTGCCTGCCGTTAATACTGTAGCTGATGGGTGGCGCGTTAACACCGGCATTGGCCTGATAATGCCATAGCCGTTTGCCGTTATGGCTGTCGAATGCATTAAAGCGGCCATTGCCTTCACCACTGAAGAGCAGTTCACCGGCGGTCGCGAGTGCACCGCCAACCATGGGTTCCGGCATTTGCTGTTGCCACAGTATCTTGCCGGTATTGGTATCAATCGCGGTCAATAATCCCCAGTCAGCTTCATCGGCCTGTTGAAAAAATGAGTAGTTGCGTTGGCCGGCAACGGTTTCCAGTTCACGGCTGTAGAAGTTTGCAGCCTGATGCATGCCGGGGATATAGATGGCATGGTTGGCCGGATCGACTGCCACCGGGGTCCACGACACTGCGCCGAGCGTACCGGGTGCAATGCGCACGCCGTCCGGGGTCGGTTTGGCAAACAGATTTTCCTGCGGCACAAACGGCTCGGATAAAAACAGCAGTTCACCGTTGCGCCGGTCATGGACGAACAGCCAGCCGAGTTTACTGGCCTGCGCGACGGCGGCAACCGTTTTGCCCTTGTACTCAACATCCAGCAGCACCGGTGGACTGGCGACATCGTAGCCCCAGCGATCATGCGGTACTTGCTGATAGGCCCAGACTTTTTCGCCAGTACGCGCATCCAGGGCGACCAGACTGACGCTGTCGAGATTGTCACCCGGACGGCTGCTGTCTTCCATTTGTGGCGACGGATTACCGGTGCCGAGATAGATCAGTCCGAGTTCCGGATCGATGGCGGGGGTGGTGAACACGGAAGCGCCGCCGATGCGCCAGCTTTCGCTGTTTTCTGCAAGACTCGCCTGTTCGGCGTCAATATCACGCTGCAGTTCAACACCATAGGCTGTGTGCTGGCGCCATTCACCTTCCCAGCCGGTTTCCGGGATGGTGTGCCAGCGCCAGACTTCCTCGCCACTGTTCACATCGTAAGCGACAATAAAACCGCGCAGACCATCACCACTGTCGGCAAAATCGCCGACCGTTAGTGCTGTTTTGCCGGCGCTGGTTTGCTCGAGATGCAAACCATAGCCGGCGCCGGAGATACCCACAAAAACAAGGCCGGCAAACACCTGTGGCGCCATATTGGCGGTGTAGCCAGAAGCACCGGTCAATTCCGCGCCTTCGAGTTCAGCCATTTGCATGATGGCAGTCAAATCCTGTTGATCATCATTGCCGGAATCGGTGACGGGAATGTCCCAGGCTACAGCGCCGGATTTGCTATCCAGCGCAATCAGGCGCGCGTCGGTAGTCCCCATGATGATCTTGCCCTGGCTAATGGCGGTGCCACGATTTGCCGGTCCGCAACAAGAGGTGTAATCACGGTGCTGATGTTCATAACGCCAGATTTGTGTACCTGCCACCGCGTCAAGTGCGATGATATGGTTGCGTGGTGTGGTGATATACATCACGCCGTCCTGTACCAGTGGATTGGTCTGGAAGGTCGCCTTGATACCGGTTTTGTAACGCCAGGCAAGTTCGAGCCCGGCGATATTAGCGCGATTGATCTGGTCAAGCTCACTGTAGCGTTGATTGGCGTAGTTACCGCCATACAGGGGCCAGTCAGTGTCAGGCGGGGCGGTGGACTGATCTGCGGAGCAGGCAGTCAATAGCAGGACGACACTGATAACAGGGGTCAGATTCTGGTTATTCATGGGTTCTGTCTGTGCTTGCAAATGGTGGTGGTGTGATCAGGAGTTGCCATGTCTGTGAAGCAATCTTGATTCTATGAATGTTAATTGTGTATTTTGCCGGTCAGTCGAGTTTCCGGTGCGGGCGGATCAGACGTTTTTCGGTGACGATCAGGTCAACCGGCAGGTCGTACTCGCCTGTTGGCAACTCCGGCACGATCTGCGCTTCGAATGTCAGCGCGACCTTGCCGGCACTTGGATGCTGACTGAACCAGCGATCATAGTAACCGCGGCCATAACCAAGCCGCTGGCCGGTTTCAGTAAATGCGACACCGGGCGTAATGACAACATCAAATGGCCCGTCACTCGCAGTCGCTGCGATCGGACTCAGGATGCCGAGCCGATCCGGCTGCAAATCTTCCCAGCCCTTGATGGGCACCGCCAGCATGGTTGTTTTGTCGACAATTTTTGGTACAGCGATTTCACGGCCGATTTCCAGCAATTGGTCAATCAGCGGGTGTGTATCGACCTCGCTGGCATACGATACAAATACAAATATCGAGCGTGCCGTTTGCATGACCGGCAGATTGTGTAACCGCGCCAGTATCAACCGGCTGGCCTCGGCGCGGCTACCTTCACTCAGGGCGTCACGTTTCGCTATCACGTCCCGGCGCAGCTCAGATTTGGCTTTTTTCAATTTATCCATGGTCTTAGGCGCTTTTTTTCAGGTTAAACCGGGTGTCCGGACGGCCGGATTTGGTGAATTCCCGGTATATGTAAAATGTTTCTTTTATTTTCAGCAAGATGCCGTAAAATATCGCCTTTTTCGGGAACCGGGATCCATGATTTTAACGGATTGCCGGGAATGCATCTTCATGCAGGAAACCTATCAAGAGGTTATTTCATAATGGTTACTATCAGATTAGCTCGCGGTGGCGCAAAGAAACGTCCTTTCTATCATATCGTTGTTACCGACAGCCGCAACAAGCGCGATGGCCGCTCCATCGAACGTGTCGGTTTTTATAACCCGATTGCTACTGCGAATGAAAAGGGTCTGGCGATCGATACGGATCGTATTGCTTACTGGACTTCACAGGGTGCCAAGCCTTCCGAACGAGTGTCGCAGCTAATAAAAGAATACCAGAAGAGCGCCGCCTGAAAAGCGGCAAAAGCCTGAATCAACTTGTCGGGCTGACTATTGCCGCTAGCTCAATGAGTGATAATAAACTCATCGTTGGCCAGATTGCCGGGGTATTTGGTGTCCGCGGCTGGGTCAAGGTGATGTCTTTTACCCGTCCCCGCGAAAATCTGTTGCGCTACAAGCATTGGTGGCTGCAACGCGCCGGTGACTGGCAGCGCTATGAGATCCAGCAGGCGCGTGCCCAGGGCAAGGGTCTGATAGCACAGCTGGCCGAAATCAGTGACCGTGATGCCGCCCAACTGCTGACAGGCAGTGAAATAGCGATTGAACGTGAGGCGTTGCCGGATCTGCCTGCGGGTGAATATTACTGGCACGAATTGATCGGTTTGCAGGTCAGCAATACCGCCGGCCGCATACTGGGCCAGGTACTGGCGCTGGAAGAAACCGGTGCCAATGATGTGCTGGTCGTCGGTCAAACTCCAGCGGCAGCAGAACTGATTCCGTTTGTACGCGATCATTATGTGCTGGACATTGATCTGGATGCCGGCCGGATAGTGGTCGACTGGGAGCCGCAGGCCTGATGCTGAAAATTGGTATTGTCAGTCTGTTTCCGGAAATGTTTGCCGCCGTCACGGATTATGGCGTGACAGGCCGGGCCGTAGCGGCGGGATTGGTGTCGCTGCAATGCTGGAATCCGCGTGACTTTGCTGACAACAAGGCTGACAACAAGCATTTGAAGGTTGATGACAAGCCCTACGGTGGCGGCCCGGGCATGGTCATGCAGGTAGCGCCGTTACAGGCCGCCATTCGTGCGGCCCGCACTGAACTCGGTGCTGGCGCACGGGTGATTTATTTATCGCCACAGGGCCGGCGGCTGGATGAAGCCGGCGTGAATGAACTCGCGCTGCACGACAAGCTGATTTTTGTGGCTGGTCGCTATGAAGGCATAGATGAACGCTTGCTGGCGAGCGACATCGATGCAGAATGGTCGATAGGCGATTATGTACTCAGCGGCGGTGAGCTGCCGGCCATGGTATTCATCGATGTACTGGCACGACGTCAGCCGGGTGTGGTGGGTGATGCCGAATCGGTAGCGGCAGATTCATTTGTCGATGGATTGCTGGATTATCCGCACTATACGCGACCGGAAGAGTTCGCCGGCCAACGGGTGCCGGAGGTGCTGATGTCCGGCAATCATGAGCAGATCCGGCGCTGGCGCCTGAAGCAGGCACTCGGCCGGACCTGGCAGCGGCGCCCGGATTTGCTGGAAAAACGTGATTTATCGGCGTCTGAACGCGCATTATTAGATGAATTTTTGCAGGAAAAAGAGTAATCTGCGCGGCTGACGATTTTTTGAACCTGGTGGTGGAGTTTTAACGATGAGCAACATTATTCAACAACTAGAAGCGGAACAAATGAGCCGCAGCCTGCCGGAATTTGCCCCGGGTGATACGGTTGTCGTACAGGTCCGTGTACAGGAAGGCGAGCGTGTACGTTTACAGGCGTTTGAAGGCATTGTAATTGCCAAGCGCAACCGCGGTCTGAATTCCGCGTTTACCGTACGCAAGATTTCCTATGGTGAGGGCGTCGAGCGGGTGTTCCAGACGTACAGCCCGGCTGTCGCCGAGATTCAAGTCAAGCGTCGCGGTGATGTCAATCGTGCCAAGCTGTACTATATGCGTGACCTGCGTGGCAAGGCGGCGCGTATCAAGGAAAAAATCAAGGCCAACTAGTTTCCGGCCTGCTGATATGGTTTTCAACGCAGGCCCGAAACTGACAGTGTGTCTGAATGGCCCGGTAGTGATACTGGGCCATTTTTGTTTGTGCCGAGGTCATGCGGATGACCGCTAGTGAGCAGGCATTGATTGATCGTTTTCTGGATGCCATCTGGCAGGAAAGTGGTTTAAGCGAGCAAACGCTTGCGGCTTACCGTTCCGATCTGCAGAACTTTCACCACTGGCTGGCGGCTGCCGGCAGTGAGCTTGTCAATGCCGATGACAGCCAGATCCAGGCCTATCTCGCTACGGCATTCGATCAGCAAAAGCCGCGCACCCGCGCCCGGCGTTTTTCCAGCTTGCGGCGTTTCTACAGTTTTCTGGCCAGTAATAACCTGCGTGCCGACAACCCCATGGCACGGATCGTGTCGCCGCGGGTAGGCCGTTCACTGCCCAAATCCCTGTCGGAAACGGATGTCGAAGCCTTGCTGAATGCGCCGGATGTGGCAACACCCCTTGGCTTGCGTGATCGCACCATGCTTGAAGTGCTGTATGCCACCGGTCTGCGCGTATCCGAACTGGTGACGTTGACGCTGTTGCAGGTTAATCAGCGCCAGGGTGTTGTGCGGGTGATCGGCAAAGGTAACAAGGAACGGCTGGTGCCGCTGGGTGAGGAAGCCCTCGACTGGCTGAACCGGTTTGTGCAGCAAGGCCGGCCACAGTTATTGAACGAACAACTGACGGATGCACTGTTCCCGACGCGGCGCGGTAGCGGCATGACGCGGCAGGCATTCTGGCACCTGATTAAACGCTATGCCCGCCAGGCCGGTATTGAAAAGCCTTTGTCACCGCATGTATTGCGGCATGCATTCGCGACACATTTGCTGAATCACGGTGCCGATCTGCGCGTCGTACAGATGCTGCTCGGGCACAGTGCGATTTCAACTACGCAGATATATACGCATATTGCCAATCAGCGATTGAAAGAGCTGCATGCCACACACCATCCGCGCGGTTAAAAGTAGAAAACCAAAAGACATTGGTTTTAACTTTCCTGTTTTCGCTTTCTTACCTTTCACTGATCGGCGGTACCACCGCATAAACTTCTTCCAGTGTGGTCATTCCGGCGGCAATTTTCCGGGCACCGCTGATGCGCAGTGGGCGCATGCCGAACTTGAGTGCGGTTTGCCGCAGGACATCAAGTTCAGCATCGTTGTGAATAAGTGTGCGCAGCTGGTTGTCGAGTATCAGCATTTCATACAGGCCGGCGCGGCCAAGATAGCCGGTGAAACGGCATTCTTCGCAACCCACCGGCCTGCAGGCACCTTCCGGCAGTGCAATCTTGAAGCCCGTGGTCAGCGCACGCCAGGCAGCCTCGTCAATTTCACCGGGTTGTTTGCAGTGCGGGCACAGGGTTTTGACCAGTCGTTGCGCCACCACCCCCAGTAATGCCGCATTAATCAGGAACGGTTGTACACCAATGTCGATCAGGCGCGTGACTGCTGATGGCGCGTCATTGGTATGCAGGGTCGAAAACACAAGGTGGCCGGTCAGTGCTGCCTGAATTGCCATATTGGCCGTTTCACCATCGCGGATTTCACCGACCATAATGATGTCCGGATCCTGGCGCAGCAGGGTACGTACACCGGTGGCAAAATCGACATTGATAGCGGTTTGCACCTGCATCTGGTTAAGTTGCACATCAACCATTTCAATCGGATCTTCAATTGTGCAAATATTGATTTCCGGTCGTGCAAGCTGCTTGAGCGCGGAGTACAACGTTGTGGTTTTGCCGGAACCGGTGGGTCCGGTGACCAGCACGATGCCGTATGGCTGGCTGACCATAGCCTGCCAGCAACGCTGTTCATGCCGGCCAAAACCAAGCTGGTCAAAGGTCTTGTTCAACATTTCCGGATTGAATATCCGGATAACGATTTTTTCACCGAAGGCTGTTGGCATGGATGACAGCCGCATTTCAATTTCATTGCCGTCCGGTGCTTTCGTCTTGATACGACCGTCCTGGGGCCGGCGCTTGTCAGCAATATCCATGCGCCCGAGGCTCTTCAGACGGCTTGAGACGGCGGCGGTAATGACCATGGGCAATTCGTGTACCAGATGCAGCATGCCATCAATACGAAACTTGATATTGGCCTTGTCGCGGCGTGGTTCAATATGAATATCGCTGGCTCGCTGTTCGAATGCGTATTGCAACAACCAGTCGACAATACTGACGACGTGGCTATCGTTGGCATCCGGCTCGCCGGTTTTGCCGATTTCTATGAGTTGCTCAAAATTCTGGATGGAGGCATCGCGTGAATGCTTGCTTTTGGTTGCGCCGCGAATCGAGCGGCTGACACCGTAAAATTCTGTCAAATAACGTTCGATATCACGCGGATTCGCAATCACCCGCTCGATCTTCAGCTTGGCGATGCGTGCCAGCTCATGTTCCCAGTCATTAAAAAAAGGTTCAGCGGTGGCGACGGTCAAGGTGTCTTCGCTGACGTCCACCGGCAGGATGCCGAGGTTGCTGGCATAGGCCTGGGAAACAATATCAGTAACTTTCTCCACCTTGATTTTCAGTGGATCAATGCGCAGGTAGGGCAGGTTGCAGTGTTCGGCCAGCCAGCGGGTAAGATACTCCAGCGTCAGCGGGAATGACGGTGTATCGGCGCTCTGCCAGCTCTGCTCGGCGATCACTATCAGCGGGTGACGCGGGTCCGGCTTTTGTTCACGGCTGCGGCGCTGCTGCAGTTGCTGGCGCCGCTGGGGCGAAACCAGGCCGTCATTAACCAGCGCATCAAGGATATAATCCAGATTGATATGGTTCGGATTGCGTACGCGCTCAGGTTTGCTCAAATGTGCCATGAATTCAGTCAACTCCTTGCTGTCAGGTGAAGCCTCAGGGCCCGGTCCGGAACGTGTTGCCGGAGTCGGTGTCTGAAAAGATGTCCGGGGCGCGTTCACCAAACTTTGATAACATGGTAACGACCGCCGGGTTGCAAGTATAGCGGCGTCGATTGAGTCGATTTTCATTTTTTCGGAGAAATTATATGCGGTTGTTTAGCGTGCTGGTCATGTTGCTTGTCGGAATGTCTGCCCAGGCAGATCCTGCCGTGACGGTTGAAGAAAATATCCGTGATGGCCTGGGTGCAATTGCTCCGGATATGGAGATTGACAGCCTGCGTGAAAGTGAAATTGCCGGTTTGTACGAGGTTGTTCTCGGCGCCGAGGTGCTCTATATGAGTGCTGATGGCCGCTATGTCATGCGCGGCGACATGATTGATCTGCGCGCGCGCAGCAATGTGACTGAAGACGTTCGTGCTGAAAATCGACGCAAAATCCTGGCCAGTCTGGACAGGGCAGAGATGATTGAATTCACTGCGGACAAGCCCGAACACTTCGTTTATGTGTTTACCGATGTCGACTGTGGTTATTGCCGCAAACTACACAATGACATAACAGAACTGGGTAACCGCGGAGTCTCGGTGCGTTATCTTGCTTACCCGCGTGCCGGACTTGATTCGACAACGGCCAAAACGATGGAATCGGTCTGGTGTGCGGATGACCGGCAAAATGCAATGACGCGCGCCAAAAACGGTCAGTCAGTCAAGGAGCTTGATTGCAACAACCCGGTTGCAGCGCAATATAAAACCGGTCAACAACTGGGTGTCCGCGGCACTCCGGCGATATACCTTGAAGATGGCAATGCACTACCGGGCTATTTACCGCCGCATGAATTGCTGAGTGTGCTTAACGGTACGCCGTAACGATGAATGCCCGGATTATTTGTCAGAAGAGTTCGTTAATCTGATAACGCTCTGGTTTTACGCAATCCGGTTTCATGCATTTTGTAACTGGTCAGCAAAGTTGTAGTCTGCAAGCCATCCGGTTCAGTATGCACAATTTTGATCGGCAAGTAGCCCAGTTCTACTGCACACCAGAAAACCGTTTCCCTTTCGGTGTCATTACGATGGCGTTCTACCTTGACCGTTTTGAATGAACCATAGGGCGTTTCAACAGTTTCTTCGCCTAGTATCTCGAAAGCATAATCCTTGATCTTGCCGCCATCAGCGACCTTGTAGTTAATACTGTCGCGGCCTGCAGACAGGTCACGCATGATAGCAAGCTGGTAGAGTAGTTTGTCGAGAGTGAGTGGCTCCAGTTCTGTCTGCCATGTGTTCTCATTTACCTGCATATGCACAGTGTTATTATTCCAGTCGAATTCTATATTGACCTGACGGTTCTTTTTGCGACCACTGTGATCGTAGCGATAGTATATGGGCTGAAAACCATCAGCCGTATTCTTCCAGCGGCTTTCCTCGATGATTTTGTCATCCCGAAACAGGCTGACCACACCGACAGTTTCGCTGCGGGATAAATAACGGTAATCGCCGTTATTCAGACGTTCGACACTGCGTTTGATGTGGGCAACTTCCAGGCCCTTGCTGCGCAGGACATATTCCGCCTCAAAATCCGGGTAAATATCTTCGGCAGCAGCTGGACCAAAGACCAGACAGCCGGCCACTATTAAAGTCAGGCGTTTGAATAGCATTCTAACTGATTGTGATAACATGGATTATTGTCTGTTCGGCGTATGTCCGGCAAAATGACTAGTAGTGTTGTTTTTGTCAGACAAGCGGGATCGCCATTGGTTTTATTAATGAACGGTTTTATAGCGAACGATGTTGGGCTGATTTTAAAGCTATCAAAACAATTGCCGCATAAATTATCTGACATGCCTGTTTAGCCTGTGCGTAAACTCTATTCCCTGATTGCCTGGTTGTTGCTGCCATTTTTGCTGCTGCGTCTGTTGCTGTCGATCTTCCGCAATGCGGATTATGCCGATCGCTGGCCGGAGCGTTTTGGTTTTGTGCCGGCGCGCTGCGACAGTAAACCGTTGATTTGGGTGCATGCCGTGTCTGTTGGTGAGGTCCAGGCGGCATTGCCGTTGATCAATCGTTTGCTGAATGACTATCCGGACCAGCAGTTGTTGGTGACCACCATGACGCCGACAGGCGCGCTTATGGTGCAACAGCGATTTGGTCAGTCGGTGACACATCATTATCTGCCCTATGATCTGGCCTGGTCGATGCGCCGGTTCGTCAGACAGCTACGGCCGGATGTGTTGATTGTGATTGAAACCGAACTCTGGCCAAATCTGTTTGCCACCTGCAAATTATCCCATGTGCCGATTTTGCTGGTGAATGCCCGCATGTCGGCGCGTTCGGCACGCGGTTATGCGCGGCTTGGTCGTTTGACCCCCAGTGTGCTGGAAGATATCGACCTGATTGCCGCACAAAACCAGGCAGACGGCCAGCGTTTACTGGAGCTCGGTGCCCGACCCGAGCGCCTGCATATCACCGGCAATCTGAAGTTTGATATTCATCTTCCCCCCAGTGTCCATGAACAGGCACAGGCACTGCGACGCCAGTTATCGATGAACCGGCCTATCTGGATCGCCGCCAGTACACATGAAGGCGAGGAAAAAATCGTGCTGGACGGATTTGATGCTGTGCTCAGGAAATACCCGGACTGTTTATTATTACTGGCGCCAAGGCACCCGGAGCGTTTTGAAAAAGTAGCCGAACTGTGCCGCAGCCGCGGTTACAAAACCGCCTTGCGCAGCCACGATGCTGCTGTTACGCCAGATACAAATATCTACCTGATCGATACCCTCGGCGAATTATCAATGTGTTATGCGGCCGCTGATATGGCGTTTGTCGGTGGCAGTCTGTTGCCGATCGGTGGCCACAACATGCTGGAGCCGGCGAGTCTTGGTGTGCCGATTCTTACCGGACCACACTATTTCAATTTCAATGAGATCGGCGAATTGCTGCAGCAGGCCGGGGCGGCCTGGGTCGTGGAAAACGCGCCGGCGCTGGCGGAGCAGGTCAAGAACCTGATGGGTGACGCCGAGTTGCGTTATCATGCCGGCGAGGAGGGGCGTGCGGTTGTACGCCAGAACGGTGGTGGTATCGAGCAACTGCTACCATTATTGCAGCCTTATCTGGACATTCGGCCTGCCGCATGACAGGGCGTGAGCCGGTTAGAATGCAACTATTTGGACCTGATACGGGTCTCAGAGGGTAGTTAAGGCAGTTTGATGAAACTTGAATGCAAAGCCACAGGTTTGTAAATTCATATTTAAAGGCATAAGCAGATTTGTGAAGTGCCCTGTAATACAACGGAGAAATTTTATGAGATTCTTGAAGTTAATGGCGATCGCAGGAATAGCCAGCCTGTCAGCGGTGACGTATGCGAATGACTTTCCAACATTTGATCGGGTAGGCTTTGCGATGACATGCATGGACTCTAATGGTGGTCCGAGTCTGGAAGCCATGTTTGCCTGCTCCTGCCGCCTGGACCATATTGCAGCAAAAATGAGCTATGACGAATACCAGAAAGCTGAAACCTATTTGCGTTATCAGCGTATGCCAGGTGAGAAAGGTGGTATTTTTCGTGATATTGAGGATGTCCGCCCAACCATCGCCAATTTCAAAAAGATTCGCGATGAGGCCAGTGCGGCATGCCCGATGCCAAAAATATTAAAAGGTAGTCGCGAATAGGCTGGATTATTTTTTGGCTGGCTGTGCATAAGCAAAAAAGGGTGGCTGACCGGCCACCCCTTTTTTTATTCGTTGACTATAAAGTTACAATCTCCGTCTCTGTAAAAGCCAGTTCCTTGGTGTCGACTGCCTCTACCGTTAATTCGCCATCACCTTTCTCGGGGACGAAGAAGAAGCGAAAGCTCGGGTCCTGACTGATGGCAAAAGTCAGGTTCGCCGTAACTACCGGCTCGCCTTCATAGCTGACCCTGACCTTGTTTACAAAATATGCCGGCGGCCGCACCCGGGTGCGCTGATCCAGTGCCAGACCGGTAATATTGGGGTGCTTGATTTGTACCTGTGCGAGGCTCGGTTTACCAGGTTCAAGATCTCCAATCGTGCTGACACGCATCTCGCCCAGCCGGGCGATGGATTCATTAATGCTTTCACCTGGCGGGGCCGAGCAGCCGCCCAGTGAACGGATATAGCTGTCGGCCATATACAGTTTGCCGTCATTGGTCTCGGCAATAGCGCGGATATAGCTGAAATCGTCAACCCGGATACGCATGGCCAGGTCGGCCTTGCCACTGCGCGGAGTGAATTCAAAGGTGCCGACAAGCGGCAACGGGTTCTTGTCAATGAAAACACTGATTTTCTTGATGTAGTGTTCGGCTGTCTGCGGAATTTTCGAGTGTATCGATAATGGCACGACAGTCGGGTCTTCGGCCCGGAAAGGCGCCTTGATTTCGAGCACATCCTGACCGGCACCTTCGATAATTTCAGCATCACCAAAGTTTGCCGGCTTGAGATGTTCGTCCCAGAAAGCGCGTGAGGCCTTTTGGCGACCGTCCATTTCTTCAGCTAATGCTGGCATGCTGCCAAGCGCAAGCAATGCCAGCGCAGCTCCAATCAAGCTGTAACGGTAATTCAGTAAAGACGGCTGCATGTTCATATACTCCTACTCCCGTTCAGGAATTGTAGAATTTATTGTGCAGAGCAACAACCCGTAAGATTGTTACCTTATTTTTAGAGGGTCTTAGCCAAATAATGTTCCAAATAATGTTACACTCGTTTAGTAAGCTATTTTGCATGGTAAATTGTTTTGCAATGCCGCAGCGCAACATTGTTTCTTTGGAATTGCGCGGGAAAAACAGGAAGTCTTTGTAGAAGACACGTAAAAGACATTTTTGTTTTGTAAGTTATTGATTATAAATGTTAATACTTGCCGTATTTCCATGCACTAAAACACTGCAAGAGGATCTGAAATTAATATGAAGATTTACTTGCGGGGGGCGTGAATTTTTCCTAGAATCCCTGAGCATTGATTGAACATATGGTTAATAAACATCAGCAAACCAAGAATCATCAATAGTTAAGAAAAACCACGATTCTGGTTCAACGAATAGCCTGAAGCAGACGAAGGAAACAGATTGAAAAATCGTTATATGTTTTTAAACGCTTTCCCAGTTGTATGCCTTATGCCAGCGCTACACCCCGTAGCCTTGCTCGGCACAATATTATTATGGCATGTCCGGGGCTCCTGTTAATGATTCAGCCGTGCGCATCCAGATTCACTGCATTTCTTTCTCTGGCTGCTCCATCGCAGTTACACCGTTCGTTGTTCATCCGATTTTTTAACTCAATGGCACTTATTGATCTCGGAGTGTCGCTGAGTCCTATGTATCGAGATCAAAACATGATCCAAATCAAATAATAGAGGAGGAGATCATGACTCACTCAACAATTGGTAAGTGGCTGGCTGCCGCTGCGGTTCTCGCAATGCCAATGACTGCTGTAGCTAACAAAGAAGTCATTGAGCTTAGCAAGAACCCGAATTACTGGGCTACACCCAGTGGTGATCTGCATGGTACGCGTTACAGCGAACTGAACCAGATCAACAGCGGTAATGCGAGCAAAATCCAGGCAGCGTGGACGTTCTCCACGGGTGTTCTGCGTGGTCATGAAGGTGGTCCGTTGGTCCTGCCGGGTAGTGCAACCGGCCTGGGTCACGACACCCTTTATATCCATGCGGCGTTCCCGAACAACACGTTCGCGATCAACCTGGATAATCTGGAAATCGTTTGGGAATATGCCCCGCAGCAGAACTATGACGTAACTGTCCCGGTGATGTGCTGTGATACGGTTAACCGTGGTCTGGCCTATGGTGACGGTAAAATCATGCTGTTGCAGGCTGACATGACCCTGGTGGCAATTAACGCCAAGACCGGTGAACGTGAATGGTCAGTCAAGAACGGTCAGGATATTCCTGCATCCAAAGGTGGACCGTATGGTCCGGAACAAGGTGCAACCAATACCCAGGCCCCGTTGGTAGTTAACGACAAGGTCATGGTTGGCTGCTCCGGTGCCGAGTTTGGTGTCCGTTGCTGGATGGCCGCCTACAATCTGGGCGATGGCAGCCTGGCCTGGCGTGCGTTCAGCATGGGTCCGGATGAAGACATGTTGGTCGATCCGAATAAAACCACCCATCTGGGCAAGCCGATTGGCAAGGATTCCTCCCTCAAGACCTGGTGTGCCGGTAATACCGACAACAACTGGAAATGGAACAAGGGTGGCGATTGCGCCAAGACTTCCGATGCCTGGAAGAGTGGTGGTGGTTCCGTCTGGGGCTTCACTACGGCTGATCCTGATCTGAACCTGGTCTACTACGGTACCGGTAACCCGAGCACCTGGAACCCGGTCGTTCGTCCGGGCGACAACAAGTGGTCCATGACCATGATGGCTCGTGACATCGACACCGGTATGGCCAAGTGGTTCTACCAGATGACCCCGCATGACGAATGGGATTATGACGGCATTAACGAAATGATCCTGGCCGACATCAAGGTCAAAGGTAAAGACCGCAAGGCACTGGTGCACTTCGATCGTAACGGCTTCGGCTACACGATGGATCGCGTCACCGGTGAGCTGCTGGTTGCAGAAAAGTATGACCCGGCGGTTAACTGGGCTACCCACGTTGACATGAAGACCGGTCGTCCTAATGTCCAGGCACGGTATTCAACCCGTCAAAATGGTGAAGACACCAATGCAACCCGCATCTGCCCGGCCGCGCTTGGTTCAAAAGACCAACAGCCGGCTGCCTTCTCGAAGCGTACCGGTCTGTTCTACGTGCCGACGAATCACGTCTGCATGGACTATGAGCCGGTCTCCTACGCGGCGGGTGGTAACGAGTATGTTGCCGGTCAGCCGTATGTGAACGCCATTCTGAACATGTTCCCGGCTGGCGTTGTGCAGGAAGACGGCACCAACAACCTGGGTAATTTCATTGCCTGGGATGCTGACAAGGGCAAGATCGTCTGGTCAATTCCGGAACAGTTCTCTGTCTGGAGTGGTGCTCTGGCAACTGCCGGTGGCGTCGTGTTCTACGGCACCCTGGACGGTTACCTGAAAGCCATTGATGACCAGAGCGGCAAGCTGCTTTGGAAGTTCAAGAACCCGTCAGGCATCATCGGCAACAGCCACACCTGGTCACACAAAGGCAAGCAGTACGTTGGTGTACTGTCTGGTCTGGGTGGCTGGGCCGGTATCGGCTTCGCTGCTGGTCTTGAAAAGGACACCGACGGCCTGGGTGCCGTGGGCGCCTACAAGGGTCTGAAGAACTATACCCGTCTTGGCGGTTCGCTGAGCGTCTTCAGCCTGCCGTGAGGAAGGTTTGACTAAGTAGGTAGTACCTACTGGTCAAGAAGTAACAGTAAGCCCCGGTGTCGCAAGATGCCGGGGCTTTTTCATTTTCAGATCAGGTTCGGCAGCATTTGTGGTGATTCTGAAAATTGAGTCACATACAGGGAAAATGTCCCCAGAACTATTCGGGAATGCGTCAGTCAGAACACATGAAAGCGGTCTGTATCGATATAAATAGCAGGTAGTAAACTTGAGATATGGCAGCAGACCTGAGAAAATCAGTCCGCAATTTTTGAGTTGATTGAAACAAGCAGATGTTTCAAGTCGATAAATATACAAGCTGTTATAAAAATATAATTCGGAGATTTAACCAATGCGTAAAATTTATTTGGCTTCAGCGGCACTGATATTGCTGACTTCCACCCAGGCCGTGATGGCAGAAAATGCCACAGTCACTGCTCGCTCTACCGCATATGACCCGATTGTCGTGTTTATCGAACCGGGTGATACTGTCGTGTGGACCAGTATGGCTGGTCATAACTCAGTTACGATCCCCGAACTGATTCCGGATGGTGCTGAAGGTTTCAATATCCCGATGGGCGAAAATGGCAGTGCCACGCTTGAGCAAGAAGGCGTCTATGTTTACAAGTGTGAGCCGCATTTTGCCATGGGCATGGGTGGTGCCATCGTAGTCGGCAATCCCGGCAATTTTGAAGACGTCAAGGCCAATGCCAAGGGTATGGCCAAGCGGATTGTGATCAAGACCCAGAAAGCGCTGGAAGAAAAGGGAATGTTGTAAGCAGTATTTAAAGCCGGTGGCAGTAAATTGCCACCGGCTTTTTCATTTGAATAAACGGAGTACATGATGATCCATATCGGTATACAAAATCCTGGCAACAAGGCCGGATTCGCAGTTATATTCAGTTCACTGCTGTTGTTGACGCATGCAGTCTCTGCTGTCGAAATCAATGGTGAGGAAATGGAGACGCTGAAAATTTGTGCGGATGGCAACAACATGCCGTATTCAAACGATGAAGGCGAGGGTTATGAGAACAAGATTGCCGAGTTGTTTGGTGAATCGCTTGGGCTTCGGGCCGAATATACATACTTTCCGCAACGCATGGGTTTCATTCGTAATACGCTGAGAAAGTCAACAGGTATTGATAAGTATGCCTGTGATGTGGTGATGGGTGTGCCGGAAAAATTCGATATGGGTACAGCCAATACCAAGCCTTACTATCGTTCGACATACGTTTTGGCCTATGTTGAAGGCACGGGCCTTGATGAAATCAAGGCTCCGGATGATGTGGTCGCCATGTCAAATGAATTCAAGGACACCATTCGCATAGGTATTTTTGATCGCGGCCCGGGACAGCTATGGGCATTTCGTAATGGCCTGATGGATACCAGTGTCGGTTACCAGTCCCAGCCAGGCGATACCCGGGTGACTGTAGGTGATATCATGGCTGACCTCGCCACGGGTGAGAAAATCAATATGACGATTATCTGGGGTCCGTATGGTGGCTGGTGGGCGCAGGAGCTGAAGAAAGACGGTGTTGATGTAGTTACATTGCCTTTGGAAAATGACGAGGTTGACCCGAATATGCAGTTTGAATTCAACATGTCAATGGCCGTACGCGCCGGTGACAAGGAGTTAAAACAGCTGCTGGAAGACCTCATTGACAAGCATCATGATGAGATCATTACCATCATTGAAGGTTACAATGTGCCGCTATTGCCGCTGAACTGATGCTGTGAACTGATTCAGACAGCCAGAAACAGGCCTTTGTGACACTAAAACTACTAGAAAAGGTAAATTATTAATGTCGCCGCAGAAGTACTCTTTGTTATTTGCCGGATTCATGACGGCTTTTCTGGCTGCTCCTGTTTATGCACAGGCAGCAGAAGAAGATCAGTCGCAGGAAACTGAAATTGAATTTTCAGAAAGTGAAGAATTGTTGTGGTTGCAGCCGCATCTTGAAGATATCGACAAGCCCACCAAGCTGGTTTACAACTTCAGCAAGAGTGGTGCTTATGAAGAAGGTTTTTCTGACACGGTGACACTTGATGTTGTAAAAATTCATGATGATGGTACTAAATCTACCGAACTGACCTTTTTTACCGGCCATCGGCAGCAGAAAAATTTCAGTGAAGAGAATCTTAAAAATGTCGAAGGCAACCCGGTATTAGGTATTTATATGCAGGGTGATGTCTATGAGATGAATCGCCTGACAGAAGGCAGTTGGCGCTATTTCCAGCGGCAAATCAAGTTTGCCCTGGCTGATGATGCCAAAGTCGAGGATATTTCTGTTGAGTACAATGGCAAAAAAGTCCCGGCCAAGAAAGTCAGCTTTGCGCCTTACGTGAACGATGATTTACGAGCGAACTTTGATCGGTTTGCTGACAAGACTTATGAGTTGATACTGTCAGAAGAGATCCCCGGCTATTTGTACAAGATTGTTACGGTGATTCCGGACAATGTGAATGTTGATGCCGAGCCGTTGATTGTTGAAGAACTCGTGCTGGCAGAAGTACAGCCGCTTTAATTTCCTCCTCATATTAATGGAGCAATAAAAAACCCCGCGAGCGGGGTTTTTTATTGCTCCAGGCCTGGTGTCTGTTCAGGCAGACTTGTGTGCCGGCGCCGGGTTTTCAACGACGCCGGGTAATATACGAATAGCGCAATACTTGAATTCAGGTATTTTGCCGAATGGATCCAGTGCTTCATTGGTGATCAGGTTTGCTGCTGCCTCGTTATAACAGAATGCCATGAATGCCGAACGTCGTTGTACGCC
Source organism: Gammaproteobacteria bacterium (assembly GCA_040905025.1). Lineage (GTDB taxonomy): Bacteria > Pseudomonadota > Gammaproteobacteria > Methylohalomonadales > Methylohalomonadaceae > JBBDSJ01. The sequence goes on along the minus strand of JBBDSJ010000006.1, from coordinate 34,013 downwards.
GCTGTCTGCCCGGGCAATGGCATGTAACTGACCGCGCCTGGACTGGATGGTGACCATTTCGCCTGCCTTGATCCCGAGCTCGGCCATATCCTCCGGATTCATATTGGTGACCGCATCGGGTTCAATAGCATCAAGAACGGTTGCATGTCGGGTCATGCTGCCGGTATGCCAGTGTTCGAGCTGGCGGCCAGTACTGAAGATGAATGGATATTCGCCATCCGGCAATTCATCCGCATGGGTATATTGCGCCGGCACAAACCGCGCGCGATGACTCTCGGTAGGAAAGCCGTTCCTGAAGATAATTGGCTGACCGGGGTCGCCTTCATGCTCCAGCGGGTAGGTCAGTGTGCCGTCTTTCTCGAGTCGGTCCCAGGTCATGCCGCCAATACTGGGATTAGCAATACGCATTTCCTCAAAGACATCTTTCACGGAATCATAATGCCAATCCAGCCCCAGGCGTGCGGCGAGTTGCTGAATAATCCATAAATCCTGACGTGCATCGCCTGGTGGGTCTATCGCCTGACGGCCGAGCTGCACTCGGCGATCGGTATTGGTGAAGGTGCCGGTTTTTTCCGGGAAAGCGGATGCCGGCAGAATAACATCGGCAAAACCGGCAGTTTCGGTCATGAAGATATCCTGCACGACTAGATGATCCAGCATGGCCAGCGCATCGCGGGCATGATTCAGGTTCGGATCCGACATGGCCGGGTTTTCGCCCATGATGTACATGCCATGCAGCTTGCCCTCGTGAACAGCGCTCATTATCTCGACCACTGTCAGGCCGGGTTTTGGATCCAGTTTGGTATTCCAGAGCTTCTCGAACTTCGCCTGGACTTCCGGATTGTCGACACGTTGATAGTCCGGGTAGACCATCGGGATCAGACCAACATCGGAGGCCCCCTGAACATTGTTCTGGCCACGTAATGGATGCAAGCCGGTGCCAGGGCGGCCAATTTGACCGGTAAGCAATGCCAGAGCAATCAGGCAGCGGGCGTTGTCAGTACCATGAATATGTTGTGATATGCCCATGCCCCAGAAGATCATTGAGCCTTTGGAAGTGGCATAGGTGCGTGCCACTTCACGCAGTGTCTCAGCCGGTATGCCGCAAATCGGCGCGACTTTTTCCGGACTGAAATCCATGACATTCTTTTTCAGTTCCTCATAACCTTCGGTGTGGTTCTTGATGTACTCGTCATTCTGCAGACCTTCGCTGATAATGGTATGCATTAATGCATTCAACAACGGCACATCAGTATCAGCGCGGAATTGCAGATAATATTTTGCATGCCGTGCCAGATCGGAACGGTATGGATCAATGACAATCATTGTTTTGCCGGCTTGTGCCGCGTTTTTCATGAACGTTGCGGCGACGGGGTGGTTCACTGTCGGACGTGCGCCGATGATAATCATCACTTCAGCTTCGGCAACATCCTTGACCTGATTTGAAACCGAACCGGAGCCGATGGTTTCCAGCATCGCGGCGATTGAAGAGGCATGACACAGGCGCGTACAGTGGTCGACATTATTGGTATGAAAGCCGGTTCGCACCAGCTTCTGGAACAGATAGGCTTCTTCGTTGCTGCCCTTGGCTGAGCCAAAACCAGCCAGTGCCTGCGGACCTTTTTCATCGCGGATCTGTTTCAGTTTGCCGGCAGCCAGTTCCAGTGCTTCGTCCCACTCTGCTTCGCGGAAATATTCGGACAATTCTTCCTGCTTTAGTATGCGTGCAGTTTTGGCCTTGCCTTCACGCCGGATTAACGGTTTGGTGAGCCGATCCGGATGATGAATATAGTCAAACCCATAGCGGCCCTTGACGCACAGCCGGCTTTTGTTTGAAGGGCCGTCACGGCCATCGGCATACAGAATCTTGCCATCCTTGACGTTGTACGTAAGCAGACAACCGACACCACAATAAGGGCATACTGACTCGACCTGTTTGTCGATATCGACCTTGCCGACTTCATTGGCCGGCATCAGTGCACCGGTCGGGCAAGCCTGAACACATTCACCGCAGGTAACGCAGGTTGAGTTACCCATCGGGTCATCCAGATCAAACACAATCTTGGAATGTTCACCACGGAAGGCGTAGCCGATAACGTCATTAACCTGTTCTTCACGGCAGGCGCGTACGCAGCGGGTACATTGAATACAGGCATCCAGGTTGACCGCAATGGCAACGTTGGATAGATCCGCCTGCGGCTGTGAACGGGCTTCGAAGCGTGGTTTACTGACACCCAGTTTTTTCGCCCAGAGATCCAGCTCGGAATTCGGTGTGTGCGGCGATTCGCCCTGACCGGGCATGTCTGACAGCAACAGTTCCAGTATCATTTTCTGCGACAGCAGCGCACGCTCGTTGTCACTGTGAACGGTCATGTCTTCTTTAGGCTGGCGGCAGCAAGACGGCGCCAATACCCGTTCGCCTTCAATTTCAACCATGCAGGAACGGCAGTTGCCAACTTCGCGGTAACCGTCCTTGTAACACAGGTGCGGAATTTCAATGCCGACACGCTTGGCCGCCTGTAAAATGGTCTCACCGGGCAGCGCGTCTATATCGCGGCCATTGAGTTTGAACCGGGTAGTCTGTTCCGGGATATATTCTGGGTTTGCAGCCATTATTTAAACTCCTGCGGGAAATATTTCATGGCGCAGCGCAACGGATTCGGGGCAGCCTGGCCCAGGCCACAGATCGATGTGTCGACCATGGCTGTGGCCAGTTCTTCCAGCAATGATTGATCCCATTGATCTTTTTCCATCAGTTTGACGGCCTTGGCCGTGCCAACACGACAGGGTGTGCACTGGCCACAGGATTCGTGCGAGAAGAAACGCATGGCGTTTAATGCGGCCTGGCGTACGCTGTCCTTGTCTGACAACACAATCACGGCCGCCGAGCCGATGAAACAGCTTTTATCGATTTCCTGAATCGTATCGAAATCGAGCGGGTGGTCGGCATGTTTGGCCGGCAATATGCCGCCGGATGCGCCGCCGGGAAAGAAAGCATACAGCTCATGGCCGTCTTCCATGCCACCGCAATATTCATCGATCAGTTCACGTAGTGTGATACCCGCCGGCGCCAGATGCACACCGGGATTCTTCACCCGACCGCTGACAGAAAAGGAACGCAGCCCGTGACGGCCATGCCGGCCCTGGGAGCTGAACCAGTCCGGGCCTTTCTCCAGAATATCGCGGACCCAGTGCATGGTTTCCAGATTCTGTTCCAGCGTCGGCCGGCCAAATATACCGACCTGAGCGACCAGTGGCGGGCGCAGCCGCGGCATACCACGTTTGCCCTCAATGGATTCGATCATCGCCGATTCCTCGCCGCAGATATAAGCACCGGCCCCGCGACGAATATGAATGCGTGGCAGCTTGCAGGGTGGGTTTGCAAGCAGGTCGGCGACTGCCTTGTGCAGAATCTGTTCGGCAGCGGCATACTCGTCACGCAAGTAGAGGTAAACGTCAGGCGCATTCACCGCCCAGGCACCGATCAGCGTGCCTTCGATAAAACGATGCGGATCACGTTCCAGATAATAGCGATCCTTGAAAGTACCGGGTTCACCTTCGTCAATATTTATAGCAACATAGCGCGGTTCCGGTTCTTCGCGCAGCGCCCGCCATTTGCGTCCGGCCGGGAAACCGGCGCCGCCGAGTCCGCGCAGTTTGGCATCTTCCAGCGTCGTCACAACCGCCTCGACGTCACGCTTGCCGCTGACACATTCCACCAGCGTCTGATAGCCGCCGTTGCTACAATAATCGTCAAAATGTATGACCTGCTCGGGCGGTGGCGGCATAATCTGGCGTGCGACAACAGCCTTTTGCACATTGTCGTTGGTGGCATGACCGATCTGGTGACGGCCAACAACGGCAACGGGTGCTTCATAGCAGCGGCCGACGCAGGGCACCCGCTGGATACGCACGTCCTGGCCATGCTGTTGTTCCAGTTCGCCAATAAGGCTGTCGCAACCGTACATTTCGCAGGTGACTGAATCACAGACGCGCACGGTCAATGCCGGTGGTGGTATTGCGTCGTCGATAACGATATCAAAGTGATGATAGAAAGTTGCGACCTCGTAGACTTCGGTCATCGGCAACTTCATTTCTTTTGCCAGCGCCACCATGTGTTCGCCGGAGATATGTTTGTAGGTGTCCTGAATACGGTGCAGATATTCAATCAATAAGTCACGATCACGCGGATCTTCACCCAGCAATGCCAATACCTCGGCCATAGCCTGCTTGTCGGTTTGACGACCGCGCATATGTCCGCGTTTACGTTTTTTTGTTGTACTTAACTCGGCGACGTTGCTCACTTTGATCATTCCATATTGCTTATGGCTGGCTGATTACCCGGTTCTCTGGCGGGTTGTTCAGGCCTGCATGACAAGTATTTCACCCTTACCGCCTGCCGCCAGATCGCCGGCCAGACGTTGCACCCGCGCCGGCCAGTTGGCCAGTTCGCGTAATGATGCATGGCTGGCGGCCAGCTGGCGGAACAGCAGGGTCAGAAATGCCGGTTCATATTCACCGCAATCGTTGAATGTGGCCGGCAGGTTTTCAGGCATGTAGCCTGTAATAATTGTACCGCGTTTCATTCCGGTGCCGATATGTGCACCGATTTCGCCCAGTACCATGATGGTGCCGGCGATCATCTTGTTGCCGCAGTATATCCCGCAGTCTCCATCAATTATGACGATGCCACGGCGCATCCGTTCACCGCAGCGGGCGCCGGCATTGCCACGTACATAAATCAGGCCTTCGCGCATGCCGTGAGTATCGCCGGGGAAGGCAGCAGCCAGGTAATCACCGGCATTACCCAGAATTTCCAGCGTACCGCCACGCATGTCGCGGCCGGCCCAGCGGCCGGTGTGGCTGCGGGCGATAATGTGGCCGTTGCGCATACCCTGACCAAGAAAATCACCGGCAGCGCCGTACACAGTAATCCTGCCGGCTGTCATTGCCCGGCCGATGTAATCCAGCCGGCCTTTGGCGGCCTTGATCGCCAGTTCGGCATCCTTGGCGCTGCCCTCGATTTTGAAAACCCTGGCCAGCGCGAGCCGCTTACCGCCCACCTGCAGCTTGATTTTGCCAATGGCCGCCTGACTTTGGGATTGCAGCTTGTCAGGCGTGAGGCCGGTCATGTCGACGCGTTCAGTAATTTCCGGGCGCAGGGTCAGGGTCAATGTGCTCATCGGCATATCTCCCGCAGCTTGAAATGGAACGGGCCGAGATTGCCGCCATAATTGCCGGCACTGATGCGGTGGATACCACGTTTTTTGCCGAGTGAGCAAACGGCGAGAATGCCGGCCCGGGTGGCTGCATTAATCGCCGCTTCATTCAGGCCATCAATGACGATTTCCATCACGGCACCGATATTGGTATCCAGCTGGCTATTGACCTGACCCTTCAGGGTCGGGCAGTAAGCATCGTTGGTGGAGGCGGGCAGGGCCTTGTACTTCGAACCGACCTTGGAGCCCGAACGCACGATACCACCGGGAAACGGCATGATGACTTCCGGGATCTTGCGCATGGCGATGATGGCTTTTTCACAGGCCGTCAGTGCCTGCGCCTGGGTTTCGGCCAGTACCAGAAAATTGCCACCGCCAATGCCTTTGGTCACGTGTGTGGTTTCTTCGCACAGAAATTCGCCGTCCATGACCGGGACGCGCCAGTAACGTTTGCCGTCGATGCGTTTGGCAATCTGCCAGCCGTCGCCAAAGAAACGCAGGTTTTTGCCCAGCGCTACGGCCTCGCCTTCGGCCATGCCGGAAAAGCAGGCGCTGGTCGGGCAGGTGAGAATGCACTGGCCAACCCGGTTCTGGATCTGTTTGATCATTTCCTTGCCGGACATTGTGAACAGCAAGATCGCAACACCTGGCCGTCCGTCCGGTGTCTCGGCAGGCTTCAGTTCGCGTTCAATCGAGGCTTCACAGCCGCAGGCGATGACAGAGGTGGCAAAGCCGGTGGCCGTAGTGGCGGCATGCATGGCCCAGGTCCGGTTGATGGCCGTGATAATGATCCGGGTGACCTTCATCGGGAAGGCTTCGGCGAATGTATCTTCTATGTATACGCCGTTGATTTTCATGCTTTCTGCCTCGCACGGGTCGGCTGTACGATCAGATGGCCAATGCCGGTATCGCTGATTTCATGATCAGCGACCCGGAAGTTATCAAGTTTCATGGTGTGATAACGATCAAAATAGCGTTTCAGATCCTTTTCTATGCTGTTGTCATATTCGGGCCGGACGGTATGGGTACCACCGGCAACCACGCGTACCACCTTGCCGCTTTTGACGATCAAGCGGCCGTCCTTGAATACATATTCCGGTTTTTCAAACATGCGTTCGGCGTTCTTGTGCGGCTTGTAAACGGTGATGTCGGCGACTGCGCCCGGTGCCAGATGACCATAGTCTTTTAATCCCAGACTTTTCGCCGGTGCCGCACGGGTCATGATGGCAATTTCATACAATGAATATTCACGTGTGATGCCGCCAAGGATACTGGCCTCGGCCGCATCCGGATTGATACGCCGCAATTGTTCATTGCGGAAGCTCTTGTCCATCAACAGCCGGATCAGATGCGGATAGGTGGTAAACGGTGCGCCGTTGGGATGATCGGTAGTCAGGAAAATGCGCCAGGGGTCGTCGACCAGTAAAAACAGTTCCAGACCGATCGCCCATTGCAGCGAATTGACGAAATTCTTGTCCTTGTACTTGAACGGTACGACACCGCAACCGGCATCGCACTCAATGTCCATGCAGACCCATTTGTTCGGATGCGCATGCTTGTGCGCCGCATACTGCATCATGGTGTCACCGGATGCCGTAACGGTCTGGCCGAACATGACCTGACCGACATCAAGTGAAATGTTTTTGTTTTTATTGACAGCCTCGGCGATCTGCGCAGCCCCGGAAGAGAATTTACGCTCACCTTCGACGCCATAACTGTGAAACTGCACATGCGTCAAGTGCATCGGCATACCTTCGGTGCCGGCAATCGTGCTCAGGGTGGTATCGACATTGCCGGGCACACCCAGATTGCAGCCATGCACGTGCAGGGGGTGGGTAACGCCGAGTTCATACACAGCGCGGCTGAGTGCGGTCAGCACCTGCCGTGGTGTTACACCATAGTGGTTGTTCTGTTCATCCAGATCGAGTTGCCGCTGATTGAACTTGAAGGCATTGATGCCGCCGGGATTGACGACCTTGATGGCCAGTGCCTGTGATGCAATCAGGGTCCACGCCACGTAGTCATTGATGGCTTCCTGTTCCTTGCCACTTTGCAGCATGCGCAGCAGATAGTCGTCGCTGCCGAGCAGAGCATAGGCACCCTTGTCGACCATCGGCGTATCCGCCATTTCCATGTGTGCCTGACGGGCATTGGCCGGCAGCATGGCCGGTTCAAAGCAGGCGGTATAACCCATTTCGGCATAGCGGTAACCGGCGGTGGGTGTGGCCGGTATGGCATGACCGCAGCCGGAGCGCATTAACGCTGTGGCCGGCACCGGATCTTTCTGATGGTCTTCCGGCAACAGTATGCGTGCCAGGTTCATCTTGCCACCACCGATATGGGTATGAATATCAATGGCACCGGCCATGACGACACATCCTTTTACATCATAGTGTTCATCAATATGCTCATCCGTCTCCGGACTGTCGGTGATGCGGCCATCACGAATAAAAATATCCCGCACCTCGGCATTGATGCCATTGGTCGGATCGTAAACAGTTGCGCCGGTAAGTTTCGTCAGCATGGTATTAAAGCTTGGCGTGAATGGCTTTGAGGATTTCGGCCGCGGCCGGGTGGCCGTTGTCCCGGAGTTGTTGCAACGGCAGGGACACAACACTGTCGCAACGGATCAACGTGCCTTTATGATCGACGCCCGGGATCCCGGCCGGAATGAATACATCGGGCTCCTTGTCAAAGGCTTTATCAGAGTCGGCAATGACAATCGCCGGCAGCTTACCGGTGGCCGGCAGTTTGTTGTCTGCATTCAGTGCCGACAGCCAGAGGACGCTGTCTACTGCACCGCTTTCGAGCAAGTTCGCTGTGTTGTAAGCTTCCGGATCGTAGTCGGCATAACCGCGGGCAAAACTGACACGTAAAGGATAGCCCGTCAGCCAGGCCGTGACATTGGCTGCTGTCGTTGCTCCGTCATTGCCGCCGAGTATGAAACCGGCACTGCGGGTCTTGATGTTCAAGGTGTCGACCAAGGCACAGATGGAGTCAATAATCTGTTCACCGTTATCCGGCGGCAATTCGCCCGGCGCCCAGATGATGACACTGTATTTGGCCTGCTGCAGACGCGTAGCCAGTGCCTCGATATCATCAGGCTTGATAGCGCCGATGCTGTTTTTCAATGGTTGTTCCAGCAATACGGCATTGACGGCACCGGTAACTTCGCCCAGTTGTTCCGGTTTGCATTTCAACTGGTTTGACTTGAGGCCTTTCGGCGCACCTGCAGGTCTTGATTTCAAACCATTACCAATATAGACAAGTTCGCGTTTGACCGGCTTCGGCTCAAACATGGCGTGTGGTGGCCAGATGATGCGTTCATAAAAGCGATGGAAACGACTGGCATCGGTGCCGACAAAGACGATCAGATCAGCGCGGTTACGAATTTCAGTGAGTGATGTCGTCATCCAGCCGCGTGACTGCAGTACCCGGTAGTTATTGTTCAGCGCGTCACCATGCATGTGATCGAGCACACCGGCGGTAGATTCAGCCAGCGCAATCGCGGCACGCATGCCATTGACATCGGTGGCCAGACCGCTCAGCAACGGTTGCCGTGATTTGCGCAGAATGCTGCTGGCCGCATCAATAGCGGCATCCAGCGATACCGGTTTGCCCTTGATGCGAGGTGATAAAGACCTGACCGGTTTTTCGAAGCCGGTTCTGGCTCGCGGACAGGCATTTGCGCTGACGGCAAGTTTTGTGCCGGACTGCTCGATGACCAGATCATCGCAAAGCAGTGGGCAGAAAGGGCAGGCAACACCTTCAATTTTGACGGTGTTGCCGGTTTTTTGTGTTCGGGCGCTGGCAGCAGACATTAGTGAATTATTATAAGTTATTGTCGTCGTGCAACGGCATTTGCCGATATGCATGTGTACATAAATATTAAGTGGCGCAGCTTGCACAACGCGAAAATTTCGATCATGACGTCGAGTTCTTCAACACATGAATGATACCGTGTTAAGCGGTTGAATGCGATGATAACCTGCTGCAAAAAGGTGCATTTTTGGTCACTCCGGGTGAACACTGCAAGTATGTCCATGAAACAAAAAGCCCATGACAAATTCATGAAATTGCTGCTGCGGTGTTACCTTGGCAGCCGATAACGCTTACAATACCCGGCTGAATCAGTCAGGTTGCAGTTGCCACATATAAACCACCCCATTCAGGACAGATCAGTACCGCGTGACCGACAGACAAGACCAACCCGGAATTTCCCGCCAGCAAGGAATTTCCCGCCAGCATGTACGCGTGCTGGCACCGGCACGTCTGCATCTTGGTTTTGTCGATCTGAACGGCAGTCAGGGGCGCCATTTTGGCAGTCTCGGGCTGGGTATCGAAGAGCTGGGCGTGGAAGTCGTTGCCAGCGCCGCTGAACGGCTCGAGATAGCGGGTCCGGCTGCCGCGCGGGCGGCTGATTATGCCCAGCGGTTTTTGCAACATCATGGCTTGAGCGGAGGCGTAAAACTCAGTATTGAGTCGGCTATCCCGGCGCATTCCGGACTCGGTTCCGGTACCCAGCTGGCGCTGGCTGTGGGCAAGGCGCTCGCCGAACTGCACGGTGTGGATACCAGTATTCAGGCGATTGCCGCATTGCTGGATCGCGGTAATCGTTCCGGTATTGGTATTGGCACGTTCACCAGTGGCGGTTTTATTGTGGATGGCGGCCGCGGTGGCAATACGCTCGTACCGCCGGTGATCAGCCGTCAGCATTTTCCGGACGCCTGGCGGCTGGTGCTGGTCATGGATCGATCCAGCCACGGTATCAGCGGTACCCCGGAACGCGAAGCGTTTGCCAATCTGACGCCGATGCCGATCAGCACGGCTGAACGTATCAGCTGGCTGGTATTGATGCAGGTACTGCCGGCGCTGGCTGAAACTGACTGTGCATTGTTCGGCCGGGCAGTGACTGAAATTCAGCAGCATATCGGCGATCATTTTGCACCGGTACAGGGCGGCCGCTACACCAGTCCCGATATCGCCAGAGCCACAGCGGCATTACAATCGGCCGGTGCCTACGGCATTGGCCAGAGTTCCTGGGGGCCGACCGGGTTTGCCCTGTTTGCCAGCGAGACGGCAGCGCATCAGGCCGTGCGTGAAGTGCGTGAGCAGCTACCGGCGCTGGCGCAACTGGAGTGGCTGGTATGCCGTGGCCGCAACCAACCGGCTGAAGTTGAAACCGGAATGAATCAATCGACTGATGCGCAGACGCAGGTGCGTCGTTTCCGCACGGTATAAATTTAAGCAAGCTCTGAATAAGTCATCCATGCGTACTGCATCCTTTGCTGCGTCAGTGGGACATCCGTGTGCCTCTTTTCGGATTACAAAAATCGAACAATGTGATTTTTAATTTTATATATTTTTCAGTTACTTGAAGAACAAAAAAATTGCAGGATACCCCTGTACAACAAGAACCTCTGATTTCATCAGAGGTTCCTTAACAAAAATACACGTAAACAATATGGAACAATCGTTATGAAAGACCCGTACCTTCTTCATATTTTCAATCCCACCAAAAATGTCAGCCCGTTCGATGTGAACATGGCTTATGAAGCCGAATTTGATGGCGTGATCCCGTACAGTGAAGTCACACTGGAAGAAGTGCACGCATTGACACAGGACACCATTTTTTCGCGTGGCCCGACCGGCGTCAAACGTACCGGTATCTTTATCGGTGGCCGCGAATTCGGCCAGGCCATGGACATGTTCCGCCGCGCCAGGGCTGCCATGGTGCCGCCGTTCGAGGTCTCCGTATTTGCGGATCCCAGCGGCGCCATTACGACAGCAGCGGCGATGATTGCCTGCGTTGAAGAATGGTCAAAGCGCCAGGACAAGGGCGATCTGAAGGGCAAGAAGATCCGTATCATTGGTGGTACCGGCCCGGTCGGTGTCTGTGCCGGGATTCTTGCTGCCGGTTGCGGTGCCGAGGTCTATCTGGTCAGCCACCGTGGCGCCGACGCTGCCCAAACCATCGCCGATGACTACAATAAACGCTATAACGTCAACATGATTGGCGAAGATGGCGGTTCGGAAGAAGCCCATGAAAAATATCTGCCCGACACGGATATTGTGATTGGCTCAGCCAAGGCGGGTCTGCAAGTGTTGTCGAAAAAGCAGATTGCGAATGCCGGCAAACTGATCGTCGCGGCGGATGTGAATGCGGTCCCGCCGCTTGGTCTGGAAGGCGTCGACGTTCATGATATGGGCAAAGTGCTCGATTTCAGTCCGAGCAAGGCAGTCGGCATTGGCGCACTGGCCATCGGTAATATCAAGTACAAGGTTCACTACCACATGTTTGAGTTGATGAAGCAGGCGGATAAACCGCTGTACCTGGATCATGTGAGAGCATTTGAATCCGCACGTGAATTTGCCGCCAAAATCAAAAACAAGTAATCCGGTCATCGCGCAACACCGGGCCGGATTCCTCCAGTCCGGTGTTGTGTCTCAGCCGTGAGTTGCCGCTGATACTGCAGTTGCAGATACTATGCTGTAATTATGGCTACCAGAAACGTCAAGCAGATTTCCGCCAATGTTATTCCGTTGCGTACGGATTCATCCGCCACGCACGCGGCTACTGATCTGTTGATCATCAGCCGCAGTGGCCGGGCATTGGCGGCCAGTGCCCGGCGTGGTGGCTATCAGCCACAGGTGCTGGATGCGTTTGCGGATATGGATACCGCTGCCAATTGTCCGGTAATCCGTATACCCGTGCAGCCCGGTACGGCTGCAAGTTTTGATACCGCGGCATTGTTGACCGCGGTCAAGTCATTGGCTGAGTGTCATCCGGATATGCGGATACTGCCGGGCAGTGGTTTTGAGGCAGCTGCGTCGCAACTCACTGATCTCGCGCAATATGCCGAAGTCTTCGGCAACACGGCGGCCACCGTTGCCCGGGTCAAGCATCCGCCCGGTTTTTTTGCTGAACTTGATGCGGCCGGGATTATGCATCCGCCTGTCCATTTCACAACCGCCACGATCACGGAAACGACATTGTCCGGCAAAGACCGGACTGTCAGCTGGTTGCTGAAACCGGCAGCAGGTGATGGTGGTTGCGGTATTGATGCATGGTCGGCGGGTCAGCCGCTGCCGGAAAACCATTATCTGCAGCAACATCTGCCTGGTGAGGCGATTTCAGTACTGTTTCTCGCCAATGGCAAAGACTGCTGCATTGTCGGTTACAACCGTTGCTGGACTGTCAGCTCACATGACTGGCGCTTCGCTGGCGCCATTCGCTGGCAACCACCGCTGCAGCTTGCCTGGGCACTCGATGCCGTTGTGATGGAACTGGTCTCGCGCTTTGGTCTGCGTGGTTTGTGTGGTCTTGATACACTGATTCACAAAGACACGATCAACGTGCTGGAAATCAATCCGCGGCCGCCGGCCAGCTTTGAACTGCATGAGGCCGGCCAGAGTCTGGTGGCGGCGCATTGCGCCGCCTGTGCCGGGACATTGCCGGCCGCGGCGTGGCCGGACAGCGCGAGTTTTCCCGGCAAGCTGGTGGTTTACGCCGATGCAGACCTGCTGGTGCCGCCGGCGTTTGAGTGGCCCGAGTGGGCGGCAGATCGGCCGGCACCGGGTGAATTCTTCGCTGCCGGCGAACCGTTATGTACGGTATTTGCCGATGGCCGCAGCTGGGGCAGTGCCCGGGTGCGCTTGACGGCACGTGGACATAAGCTGTTAAAGAAGATTAAGAAATTAACGCAAGATACTGAAATAAATAAAGTAAGGATAGTGAAATGAGTCAGAAATCAATGCCCCGTCCGAGTATCAATACATTGACCGCGCCACTGGTCGAGTCGCTGGTAAAGAATGCCGACAGCCTGCGCGTGGCGGTGAGCAAACTCGACAACGGCACACGTATTGTTGATGCCGGTATCAATGTCCCCGGCGGTATGGAAGCCGGTCGTTTGATTGCCGAGATCTGCATGGGGGGCCTGGGCCGGGTTAACATTCGCTCATCGGCCACATTCAAACGCTGGGCCTGGCAGCTGGATGTGCACTCGGCCGAACCGGTGATTGCCTGTCTCGGCAGTCAGTATGCGGGCTGGTCATTGTCGCACGGCAAGGGCAAGGGTGCCTTCAATGCGCTCGGCTCGGGACCGGCCCGTGCGCTCGGCAGCAAGGAAGAGTTGTTTGATGAGCTGAAGTATCGCGACAAGGCCGACAGCGGTGCGCTGGTGATTGAAGCCGATCAAGTGCCACCGGTTGAAATCGCAGATAAAATAGCTGAATTATCAGATATTAAACCGGAAAATCTAACTTTAATTCTAACTCCAACCAGCAGCCTCGCCGGGGCTGTCCAGGTCGTCGGCCGGGTGCTGGAAACCGCCCTGCACAAGGCGCATGCACTGCATTTTCCGCTGGAGAAGATCATCGACGGCGCCGGCTGTGCGCCGATGTGTCCGCCATCCGCTGACTTTCTGACCGCGATGAGCCGTACGAATGACGCCATTCTGTTTGCCGGCCAGGTGCAGTTGTATGTGGATGCTGATGACGATGACGCGCGTGAGCTGGCTGAAAACCTGCCCAGCAGTGCATCGAAAGATTATGGCAAGCCGTTCGGCGAGATCTTCAAGGCGGTTGAGTATGACTTCTACAAGATTGACCCGCTGTTGTTCAGTCCGGCGCGGGTGACGGTGTCGGTGCTGAAATCGGGCCATTCATTCCATGCCGGCAGCCTCGATGAACCGCTGCTGGATCGTTCGTTCGGTTAAGCCGGTGCAGCCTGTGGCCACTCGACGGCAGCCCTGATGACTGGTCATAAAATTGCGATCATCACCGATGATCCCGGTTGGCATGGCCGCCAGTTGCAACAGGCATTGGCGGCACAGCGTATTGGCTGTGAATTCCTGTCATTGACGGACTGCCGGCTCGAACCCGGCCGCCAACCCCTTGATGTGATCATGCCCGGTTTCAGGCAGGTATTGCCGGCTGCCGTGTTTGTGCGCGGTGTGCCCGGTGGCCGGCTTGAACAGGTGATACTGCGCCTGGATATTCTGCATGCGCTGGCAGGGCTGGGGATTCCGGTCTACAACGGCCCGCGCATTATCGAGCGCACCGTTGACAAGGCGTTGACGTCTTTATTGCTGAGCCGGGCCGGTTTGCCGGGGCCGCCGACCTGGGTATGTGAATCGTTATCCCAGGCGCAGGCCATCTGGCGGCGGGAAATTGCCGCTGGCCACAAGCTGGTCGGCAAACCCCTGTTTGGTTCGCAAGGCGAGGGTTTGTGCCTGCTTGATGAACACAGCCAACTGGCACCACTGGCCGCCCACTGGGGCGGTGTGTTTTACCTGCAACGCTATGTTGAGCGCGGTGCTCAGGAATGGTCGGACATCCGCGTGTTCGTGATCGATGATCAGGCTGTCGCCGCAATGACCCGCTTTGGCCAGCACTGGATCACTAACCGCGCCCAGGGCGCTCGCTGTGAAGTGTTGCCATTGAATGCTGAGTTGAGTGATCTGGCGGTTGCGGCTGCGCGTGCCGTCGATGCCGATTATGCCGGTGTTGATTTAATGTACGACGCGAATGGTAAATTACAAATTATTGAAGTTAATGGAATTCCAGCCTGGTGGGGCTTGCAGCAGGTGAGCGGTATCAATATCGGTGAACGCTTGATTGCCAGTCTGTTGGCACGTTTGCCGCAACAGCCCGGTGCTGCGCTGACGCTGGTGTCAGCGTGAACGCGGGCCTGACAACGCGCAGCGAACCTGTGCCGGCCAGGCAACCGCATTGCGTCACTCCATCAGGTTTGTCGCAAAACCGGATCACCGCCGCCATGCAGTTCTGTTTTGAGATGGATGTTGCGGCGCTGAAACCGGGTAATGTGCATCGCTATGCCGACGGTCACGCCATGACTGTCAACGATTTTCTGACCAGCGCCGGCGTCAGTGTGCCGGTGCTTGCTGATCCTGCCCGAACTGTTGCCGCACGTATTCTGGCTGCTGCCACCGCAACGCGTGAAGCGGTCGGCTGTAACACTAATCTTGGCATGTTGTTGCTGTTTGCACCGCTGGCCGCTGCTGCAGCCGAGGTGGAACCGGCGCAACTACAGGCCCGGGTGACTGAGATTGTGCAGCAAATGGACGTGACGGCGGCAGCCGACATTTATGCTGCGATTCGTCTGGCACAGCCGGGGGGGTTGGGTGACAGTGACGTGCATGATGTCGCCAGTGCAGCGGAAGTGGATGTAATCACGGCAATGTGTGCAGCGCAGCATCGGGACCGCATCGCCTGGCAATATGCCAATGGCTTCGCCAATGTGTTTGGTGAGGCATTAAATGTACTTAGACAACGCAATCAGTGCTGGCAGAGTGTAGAATGGGCGCTGGTTGCATGTTATCTTTCGCTTTTGACACACAACGCCGACTCCCATGTGGCACGTAAGCATGGTGAGGCAGTGGCTTGCAAAGTTCAGCAGCAGGCGGGTGCGGTTTTGACGCAGTTTATAAAGTACAATAAGCCGGAAGAGGCTACGTCACTACTCCGCAACTTTGATCTGACCCTTAAGGCAGAGGGAATAAATCCAGGGACAAGTGCAGATCTGGCGGCGGCGTGTCTGCTAGTCCATGAGTTTGAACGACTTCATGGGAAACGATGATTCGTGCTAAAGATCCCCTCCGTTGTATGAGTTCAGCGAGCGGGTTTTTATCACATTCAAAAATAAAGGAAGGCAGTAATGTCTATCTTCAGCAAAATATTTGGTTTTTTAAAAGGAGAACAACAAATGGCAGTAATTGATCGAGTACTCATCGGCGAAGCCCTGGTTGGTGACGGTAACGAAGTTGCCCACGTCGACCTTATCATGGGCCCGCGTGGCAGTGCCGCAGAAACCGCTTTCTGTAACGCACTGACCAACCAAAAAGACGGTTTCAGCACCCTGCTGGCTGTTGTTGCCCCGAACCTGGTTGCCCGTCCGTACACCATTCTGTACAACAAGGTCACCATCAAGGGTGCCACCCAGGCTGTGCAGATGTTTGGTCCGGCCCAGCGCGGCGTCGCCATGGCAGTGATGGATTGCGTCGAAGACGGCACCATTCCGGCGGCTGAAGCCGACGATGTTTTCATCAGCGTGGGTGTCTTCATCCACTGGTTGGCCGAAGACAACACCAAGATTCAGGACTACAACTACGAAGCAACCAAGCTCTCTATTAAACGTGCTGTTGCGCGTGAGCCGAAGTCTGCTGAAGTCCTGCAGAAGCGTGGTTCTGCTGACCACCCGTTCGCTGCTCACTAAGTTATTCGAGCAACAAACGGTTGTCGAAAAATACCCCGGCTTGCCGGGGTATTTTTTTGTCTGTTAATCAGCTTGCTTTGCCTGTCACGTCCTCAGTCATTCCGGCCAGATGTGTCAGTACGCCTTCTTCATTCACAATGGCCTTACCATAGGTTCTGGCAAGGCGTATGCTGTTGTCCGGTTGAATGATCCGGTACTGGATAATGGTGTCGTGCAGTTTTTTCAATGTCATGGCTGTGATTTGTGCTTCGACATGGGCCCGATCATCAGCATGGATGGCTTGCAGCAGCTGGCGCATGGAATAACCCTCCGCCCGGTAGTCCAACCCGAACACATCAAATGCCTTGCGCGTGGCTCTGACAATGTTCATTTGTACGTCCCACTGCCAGCGGCCGTCGTCCACACCGAAATCGGGGTTCACCAGGTCAACCTGAGTTTGCTGCTGTGTATTTTTATCCGGCATGCTTCTCTCCCCGGGGTTTTTTTGAAAAGATATTGGGCTACCCTTGCCTTTTATATTTTTGTACTGCGCCATTGTGTAACGCTGTCGCTACTAATACGCCATAAACACCAATTTTTTCCAGCATATCAATATCGGCATCATGACGAATGCCGCCGGCGGCATAAAAACGCTTGTCTGGATGTGCGCCAATAAAATCCAACAGCCGTGTTGTGGCGGGACCATTGCCATGGCCGTCACTGGTACCGATCGCCGCCAGTTCCATGATGATCAGGTCCTTTGGCCAATGTGCCGGCATCTCCAGCCAGTGCGTATCGCCACGAAAGTCATTCGCATCAAAGTCCATCGAGACGATAGCTTTTTCATGGTCGCGGCAAAGTGCGGCCAGTTCGCTGGCGGTATAGGCCTCACTGGCAAAAACCGGTCGCACTCGTGACGGGTGTCTGCCGGCCAGGTCAACGGACTGCTCGCCGGCATCGAGCCAGAACAGCAATTGCGGGAATTGTTTTATCAGTTCGGCAAGCAGCGGGGCATTATTGCCGTTGTGCTGGAGTGCATCGAGATCGGCGACGTAAAGTTGATTGAAGCGATACAATGCCGCGAGCGCCGCGACTACCGCCTGCGGTTCACTGCTGTTACACAGGGGTGAGTCCAGTGGCTGATAGCGGGAACGTTCACCGCCGCGGGCGTGTACGACCAGACCGCCGCACAGATCAATAACCGGTATAAATTCCATTGCTGAGCTATTCGTGAATCAGGCCATGAAACTGTTGTTGTGTGAGTTTATCACGGCCGGTGGTTATGCCGGACACGCCGTGCCGGGTGATCTGGCGGCGGAAGGTGAGTTGATGCTGCAGGCATTGCTGCGTGATTTCAGCGACTGCGCCGCGGCATTTGCTATTCAGGAACTCATCGTTTTGCGCGACACTCGCTTGCCGTCAGCCAGTCGGCCGGGAGACTCTGTCACGGTTACAGTGACACCGGTCAGTGATAATTTTACGGCGCAGTTTGCAGTTGCATGTGCGCAAGCAGATGCCGTCTTGCTGGTTGCGCCGGAAACAGATGGATGTCTGCTCAGATTAACGCAGCAAGTCCAGACGGCGGGAAAACAATCACTCGGCAGTACGGCAGCAGCAGTCAGCATTGCCGCCAGCAAGTCACAAACCAGCGCCTTGCTGCAGCAGCATGGTATTACAGTGGTGCCGTGCTGGCGCGAACCGGGTGCGATCAAGCACGAGACGCTGGCACAAACAAGCCAATGGATTGTTAAACCGGATGATGGCGTGGGTGGTGAAGGTTGCCGTTTGTTATCCACATTGCCCACGACGCTGGCGGCAGGCGAAATCCTGCAGCCGTATATTGCAGGTGAACCGGCCAGTCTGACCTTGCTCTGCCATAACGATACTGCAGCTGTGTGGTCGGCGAATCGCCAGGAAAGCATTTTTGATGCCAGTGATTACCGCATGAAAGCCATAGGAGTCAATGACCTGGAGTATTCTCATGATGTTCTGCAACAGCTTGCAGATGACATTGCGGCGGCACTGCCGGGGCTGACTGGCTGGGTTGGTGTGGATCTCGTCATTACCCGGCGGGGCCCGTGTGTGCTGGAGGTCAATCCGCGTCCAACGACGGCTTATGCCGGCTTGCGTGAGTCGGTCGGGCAGAATCCGGCAGCGGCATTATTAACGTTGTTGCAGGAACAGAAAATGCTCGCTCCCGAACACCGCCAGCCGGTATGGGTCACTTTATGAACGCAATTCATACCTGTGGCTGGGATGTTGGCGGCGCGCATCTGAAATTTATCGCGCTGGATGCTGCCGGCATGGTCGTTCATGCGGAAATTTACCCGACCCCCATCTGGCAGGGCTTGCATGAACTCAAACAGGCACTGCGTCAGGCCGTTTTGATATGCAATCCAGCTACACGCCATGCCGCGACCATGACCGCTGAACTTGCCGATTGCTTCACTGATCGTAGTGATGGCGTGCAGGCGATTACGGCATGTTTGCAGGATGCCCTGGGTGCAGTGCAGATTTACAGCTTGGCCGGTTTGGTGTCTGCACAGACAGCCTGTCAGCAGCCAGTACAAGTTGGTTCGGCCAATTGGTACGCCAGTGCGACACTGGCAGCGCGGCATCAAGCTGACGCAATTCTGATCGATATCGGCAGTACCACGACCGATATAGTGCCGGTTATTGCCGGTTGTCCACAGCAGCGCGGCGCCACGGATCAGGCCAGAATGCAGTATGATGAACTGGTGTATACCGGTATCGCACGTACGCCCGTGATGGCGGTCGTACAACGGGCACCGGTCGCCGGTGTCTGGCAGCATCTGGCCGCCGAGCAGTTTGCCAGCATGGCCGATGTTTATCGTGTACTGGATGATTTGCCGGCAGCGGTCGATTGCTATCCGGCCGCCGATGGCGGCGAAAAAACGCTAGCGGCGAGTGCCCGGCGGCTTGCCCGCATGGCTGGTGCCGATTACGCTGTTGCACGGCATATGATTTGGCAGGATTTTGCGGCGTTTATAGCCGCCCAACAGCAAACACTGCTGCTGGCTGCATTACAGCGCTGTATTGCCAATGCCGGAGCCGCAACGACGGCACCATTGATCGGTGCCGGTTATGGCCGGTTTCTGGTCAGAGCACTGGCGCAGCAAAGCCAGCGGGCCTATATCGATTTTGCTGACTTTTTGCCGGCGCAGTCAGATGAATTACAACAGGCCGCTGCTGCCAATGCACCGGCGGCTGCCGTTGCAAGATTATGTTTCGAACAAAGTAGCCGGGATAATTAATAGCTGTCATGAAACTGGTAGAGCTGCCTTATAGCCGCGATTCGGCGTCTTTGTTTGCCCGCATTGCCGATGAGCCCTGGGCAATATTCCTCGACAGCGGACAGCCGCGTATCAGCAGTGGCCGTTACGATATTCTCGCGGCACGGCCGTTCATTACGCTGACCACCGATGGTGATGACACGCTGATATGCAACGGCACTGAAACCCGTCACAGCAGTGACGATCCGTTTGTGATCCTGCGTGACATACTCGGTACCGCAACAGTGAATCACACCGGTCTGCCGTTTTGTGGCGGGGCACTGGGCTACTTTGGTTACGATCTGGGCCGGCGCATTGAACAGTTGCCGGTACAGGCCGAGCATGATGTTGCATTGCCGGACATGGCCATTGGTATTTATGACTGGGCTGTGGTCATGGATCATCATCAACGTCGTGGCTGGTTGATAAGTCCGGGCCGGGATCCGCAAACCGTACAGGACTGGCCGGCATTGCAGGCCTTGTTCAGTGAACCTGCGACCGCAGAGCTCACGCCATTTGCAGTTAATTCCGCCATTCAGTCGAATATGGCGCGCAGCGATTACGCGCAGGCTTTCGACAAAATCAAACACTATATTCATGAAGGTGATTGTTATCAGGTCAATCTCGCCCAGCGCTTCAGTGTAAAGGTCAGCGGCGATCCCTGGCTCGCATATCTGCAATTGCGTGAAGTCAATCCGGCACCGTTTGCGGCATTCATGCGCTTGCCACAGGGCGCGGTATTGAGTTCATCACCGGAACGGTTTCTGAAACTCGAGGGTGACCGCGTTGAAACCAAACCGATCAAGGGCACCAAACCACGCGGCATGGCCGGTTATGAAGATCTGGCCGTGGCCGACTCATTGATCAACAGCCCGAAAGATCGCGCCGAGAATGTCATGATCGTGGATTTGTTGCGCAATGACATCGGCAAGAATTGTGTCACCGGCTCGGTGTCGGTGCCAAAACTGTTTGCACTCGAGAGCTATGCCACCGTGCATCATCTGGTCAGCACCGTGATCGGCAAACTGCGCCCGGACCGGCATGCGGTGGATTTGTTGCGTGGCTGTTTCCCCGGTGGTTCGATTACCGGC
Source organism: Gammaproteobacteria bacterium (assembly GCA_040905025.1). Lineage (GTDB taxonomy): Bacteria > Pseudomonadota > Gammaproteobacteria > Methylohalomonadales > Methylohalomonadaceae > JBBDSJ01. Next base: position 13,195 of record JBBDSJ010000006.1, on the reverse strand, counting down.
GCGCCGAAATTGCGGGCGATGGAAATCATTGAAGAACTCGAACCGCATCGGCGCAGTGTCTATTGCGGTGCCATTGGCTACATCGGCTTTGACGGCAACATGGATACCAATATTGCCATCCGTACGCTGGTGCAGTCCGGTGATCGCATGCACTGCTGGGCCGGTGGCGGCATCGTCCATGATTCCACAATGGAAAGCGAGTACCAGGAAAGTTTCGACAAGGCCGCGGCAATGCTGAAAGTCTTCGGCAACGAACGCCTGCGCCATGTTAAAAGTGTATAGTTTAATTCGTCATAGCGACCAGCACCGCTGGCGCGACATGGTAACCGGGCACATAAAAATCGTTCCCTCCCCATTTAAGGGGGAGGGTTAGGGTGGGGGTCGTATGACCAAACCCATTGTCATCAAACTTGGTGGCAGCCTGATGCACTCCCCGCATTTACAACACTGGCTCAACGCCATCAGCGAACATGGCAAGGGCAGGGCTGTGATCGTCCCCGGCGGCAGCGAATTTGCCGACAAAGTGCGCATCGCCCAACAACAAACCGGCTTTGACGATCTCGGCGCCCATCGGCTGGCACTGTTCGCGATGCTGCAATTCGGTTTGCAGATCATCAGTCTGCAACCGCGTATTCAACCTGCTGCCACTCGCGAACAGATCAACACCATTCTTGCCAACAACGCTATTGCCCTCTGGCAACCGCTGGCGTTGATGAATGACCAATCCGACATTCCCGCGAGCTGGGATTACACCAGTGACAGCATTGCCTTATGGTTGGCTACACAATTGAATGCGGATTTGTATCTGGTTAAATCAGTATCACTAAATAAAGCAAATTTCAGCATGGAAGCATTACAACAGGCAGGTGTTGTGGATGCCGGTTTTGTGGAACTGACCGCCGGATTTAATCACTCAATAGTTTGGCTTGGGCCGAATCAGTTTGCAGACTTCTCAAGAAATTCCGGTAACTTCGAAATAGAAACCAGACCGGAATGTCATTGCTAGTCACGCAAAGTGATCAATGCCTAGAACAAAGTTTGCTTGACTGTTTTCGTATTACATGGGCTCGTGACCGAACCTTGGTCGGGCATGTAACCCTGCATTCAACACCATTGGGCAAGCAGACGTGCCGAGTGTTGCCAACTGTTATTCATACCCTGTGCAGGCTTGTTACCAAGTGCTTCATCTGTCATGTGCGCAATTAACCGCGGGAAATCCCGATCCGCCTGCCAGGCAAGCAGCGGCAGCAGCAATGGTGCCATGAGCTTTGATTTCGGAACCAGTTCCCACCATATCGTGACCGTTGATCCATCTGCAGACGCGTCTACGCGCCAGCCACCTTGCATGCGGCTTGCCGGAAATGGAAACCCGGGTTCTTCCGTTAGAAACCGCACGGTAAAATGGCGTTGAGTGTCATCAAAAGCCGTGCATTTTTCTGCCCAGGCATCACCCGCCTTGTTAATGCATCGGCGGATTGCGCCAACACCGGTTAATTGATGATTGAGCATCATGGAGGCACGCAGGCTCGGCATGTAGCGGCTGATCTTGCCCAGATCGCGAATCAGAGCCCAAAGATCATCAGCCGGAGCCGAAGATTCAACCATCACACAATGACGATACAGTGGATACAACCCGGTCTGCGAAATGCGATGGGCGCGATCGATCCCGCGCAGTTGCCAGATACCGAAGGCGAGCACAATAACTGCCACGCCACCGACAATCCACACGCCGTCATGAGACAGCGCAGCAGAGAAGAATAAAAGGCCGACGATGGAGCCCAGCACCCAGAGCAAATCCGCGGCAACGGCATAGAGCGCGCGCCAGGTCTGCAGACGTGGACGGGTGGCTTGATGTATCAGATCCATGGCGAATATCAGCAGACCTATACCAACTATCCTGTAAGCGACTGCTGCTTCGATGCCAAGCATGGTTCCAATCCAGTCCGGTACGGTGAGCATGACAAGACCGCTGGTGGCTGAAAATACGGCGTTGCCGAGCAGGGCAATGCGTAATGGGCGAGTATTGTTCATGACAATGGCTCCTGTATTTGTACGGTGACGCATGTGTTACACCTATGTAAACTGGGTAGACAAATACTAGTGGCGCCAAATCTGCATGTCAACAAGGTTTACAAACAACGGAATTCCCATGGTCGAAAGCCATGCCCTGCGATTGGCAAAAGCCGCAGCAGCGGTGCGGGAAGGCATTTGTGATTATGTGGTCATCAAACTGGCTGAACAGGGATACCAGGATATCTCTCCGGCGATATTGACTTTCCTGGGTGCACTCGACTGTGGTGTGAACTATGGCTCCGGGATTGCGCGCAATCTGAAAGTCTCGCGCCAGCTGGTCGCAAAAATGGTGCGCGAGATGAGTGAAGCCGGCTATCTGGAACAGACCGAAGGCAGCGGTAAGCAGAAAAAAATAATTTTTACCCGGAAAGGGGAACTGTTGATGGCGGAGGTGCGAAACATACTTCTATCGCTGGATAGCCTGCTTCAGAAGAACACCAGTGAGGCAGCACTCAAGAAAATGATTCGAACCCTGGAGGATATGGGTAAGGAATTGTCGGCGAGAGTACCATGACCTTATGGATATACTATCAAATTTGCCTTTGCCTATTTTAAGTGCACACAGGAAATTGGTCGTTTGTGACGATGCTGAATAATTTCCTTTATCTAGGTTATAGCCACAACAAATACCATTTGCATGTATACATTTCGAATTCTATAACAGGAACTCGAATCCAGAATAAGAAGGCCTGGCACCCGGAAGAGGTAGGGAGTGCCAGGCAAACGCTGAGCTCCTTCTCAGCTCCCCGCTAACCGTTTATTCGGTTACTTGCGAAATCGTTAATAAAAATTCGATACTAAAAAGCCGATGCTGTTGTCAGCATCGGCTTTATTTTTAATCCCAGCTTAACGCGCCGCCGGTCTGGTATTCCGTGACCCGTGTTTCGAAGAAGTTCTTTTCTTTCTTCAGGTCCATCACTTCACTCATCCACGGGAACGGGTTACTGACGCCCGGATACTGTTCCGGCAGACCAATCTGCGCGCAACGGCGGTTGGCGATATATTTCAGATATTCTTCAAACATTGATGCGTTCAGGCCGAGTACGCCTCTGGGCATGGTGTCATGTGCATAGCGGATTTCGTATTCAACACCATCACGAACGATATCAATGATTTCCTGCTTGAATTCCTCGGTCCACAGATGCGGGTTTTCGATCTTGATCTGGTTGATCATGTCGATACCGAAATTCATGTGCATGGATTCATCGCGCATGATGTATTGAAACTGTTCGGCGCAACCGGTCATCTTGTTGCGGCGGCCCATCGACAGGATTTGCACGAAGCCGACATAGAAAAAGATGCCTTCGAAGACGATGTAGAACGCGATCAGGTCACGCAGGAAGCGCTGATCGTTTTCCGGTGTGCCGGTGCGGAAATCCGGATCGCCGAGGCTTTCGGTGTACTTCATCGCCCAGGCGGCCTTGTCATGCACTGACGGAATTTCACGGTACATGTTGAAGACTTCAGCTTCATCCAGGCCCAGCGATTCGATACAGTACTGATAGGCATGCGTATGCAGTGCTTCTTCAAACGACTGGCGCAGCAGGTACTGGCGGCATTCCGGATTGGTGATGTTGCGATAGACTGCCAGAACCAGATTATTGGCAACGAGTGAATCGGCCGTCGAGAAGAAACCGAGATTGCGCTTGATGATGGTGCGCTCGTCTTCGGTCAAACCGTCTTCACTTTTCCAGAGTGCGATGTCGGCGTTCATGTTCACTTCCTGCGGCATCCAGTGATTCGCGCAGGCATCCAGATATTTTTGCCAGGCCCATTTGTACTTGAACGGCACGAGCTGGTTCACATCGGCGCGACAGTTGATCATGCGCTTGTCATCAACAGACAAACGCCCGGCACCGAACTTGACCTGTTCCAGGCCGGTAACACCAGCCTGTGCTTTAGTGTCTGTCTGTGCTAACGCTACATCCGGATCCGGCAATGGCGACGCAACATCACCACCGACAACTGACAGATTGTCGGGGGTTTCAGTATCGGCGTTTTCGTTGTATTGACTCAGGCCGGGCTCTGACTGTGGCTGGTAGGCCTGTTGTTGTTTGCCGGTTTTGACACCGGTAATAGGATCGTCCCAGTTCAGCATGATTTCACCTCTTTCAATTCATTTAATTTGACGCGTAATTCAAACAGGCTCGTTTTTGCGAGCGCAGATTCGGTAGTCGACGTCACCCGTCCGGGTGCCGGTTTGGCTACTGTTTTGGTGTTCGGCCTGATTGTTGTCGATTTGTGACTCATTACTGACAGGCCTCGCAGTCCGGATCATCAATCGCACAGGCTTTTGGTGCAGTAACATCGGGTGCAGCTGAACCCATGGCTTCGGCACTGGTGTTATCAACAGCATTCAGGCGACTTTGACGACCGCCGCTGTCCATGGTGCTTTTCTCAACATGGGTCGCGCCGATAGAGCGCAGGTAGTAGGTCGTTTTCAGGCCGCGCACCCAGGCCAGCTTGTACAGGTTGTCGAGTTTCTTGCCTGACGGTTCGGCCATGTACAGGTTCAGTGACTGCGCCTGGTCGATCCATTTCTGCCGCCGCGAACCAGCTTCTACCAGCCAGCGCGCATCGATCTCGAATGCGGTGGCATAAGTCAGCTTGATGTCATCCGGGATGCGATCGATGGGTTGGACGCTGCCGTCGAAATATTTCAGGTCGTTGACCATGACCTCGTCCCAGAGACCGAGTTTTTTCAGGTCGTGGACCAGGTACGGATTCACGACGGTGAATTCACCCGACAGATTCGATTTGACGAACAGGTTCTGGTAGGTCGGCTCAATCGATTGACTGACACCGCAGATGTTCGAGATCGTCGCCGTCGGTGCAATGGCCATGGTGTTGGAATTGCGCATACCGACGGTCTTGACCTGTTCACGCAGGCTGTCCCAGTCCAGCGTGCTGCTGGTGTCGACTTCGATATAGTCGCCGCGCGCATCGATCAGTGTCTGCATGGAATCAATCGGCATAATGCCCTGGCTCCAGAGCGAACCCTGGAAGCTCGGATACGGGCCGCGTTCTTCGGCCAGTTTGCAAGATGCCGCAATCGCGTAGTAACTGACCTGTTCCATCGACTGATCGGCAAACTCAACGGCCTGTTCGGACGCATACGCAATATGCAGTTTGTACAGCGCATCCTGGAAACCCATAATGCCAAGACCGACCGGCCGATGGCGCAGGTTGGAACGGCGTGCCTGCGGGACGCTGTAGTAGTTGTAGTCGATGACGTTATCAAGCATGCGCATCGCGGTCGTGATGGTATTTTCCAGCTTCAGGCGATCGAGTCCCTGTTCGGTGACGTGCTGGGCCAGATTGACACTGCCGAGATTGCATACGGCGATTTCGTCATTCGAGGTGTTCAGCGTGATCTCGGTGCAGAGATTGGATGAATGCACGACACCGGTATGCTGCTGCGGTGAACGCAGATTGCATGGATCCTTGAATGCCATCCACGGATGACCGGTTTCAAAAATCATTGACAGCATCTTGCGCCACAGATCGACGGCACGAATGCGCTTGACACTCTTGATTTCGCCGCGCGCGGCCTTGGCTTCGTATTCGCAATAACGTTCTTCAAACGCCTTGCCGTACAGATCGTGCAGGTCGGGGACTTCATTCGGCGAGAACAATGTCCACTCGGCGTCTTCACTGACACGCTTCATGAACAAATCCGGGATCCAGTTGGCCGTGTTCATGTCATGTGTGCGGCGGCGATCATCACCGGTGTTCTTGCGCAGTTCGATGAATTCTTCAACATCCAGATGCCAGGTTTCCAGGTACGCGCACATCGCGCCCTTGCGTTTGCCACCGTTGTGCGCCAGCGCGGCGCTGGTCATGTAGGATTCGTCGCCCTCGACCTTAAGGTCATACACAAACGGCACCGGGTCGATGTTTTTCACCGAACGCACGCGGGTGAACAGCCAGCCATTCCACGTGATCCAGTTGCGTTTGTGAATCGGTTGGCAGTCCATCAGTTCGGTAATCTCGGTGACGGCCGGCACACGCAGATCATAAGCTTTTACCGTGCCGTTGAAATGGATCTCACTGCCATCGCAGCGGCGGCCGGTGTGGGCCTGCTGGCGCTCGCGATACTGACCGGCGCAGGGAACTCCGAGGCGCAGCAACTGATAACGCAAACCTTCAGTCAGGGCCTGCGAGGTGTTAGTGAAATAAATTTCCTTGTCACGGCTGATACCGGCGTCGGTTTCAAGCAGACCGCGTACAAGATTCAGGGTCTGCGAGCGGGACAGGTGCGAGAACGGCCGGGCAATGCGTTTGCAGCCGTGGGTGTCGTAAATATCGTCATAAGTAAACGGCAGCGTTGCCGCGCCGGCGCCGGTGATGCGGCCGGTCGTGGCATCGCGCAGCACGCCGCGGCCCGCGGCCCAGTGTATCTGGCCATAGTTGGCGTTACGTTCGGTTTCCCAGAAGTGAATGCCGCATGCTTCGAGGTAATCGCGTACGAACTGCATGTGTGTATCTCGTTCCGGATTGCCCGATACACCCCATTGCATGCCGTCTTTCGACAGATGACCGTCGCCGAGCAGAATGCCGTACAGGCGCGCATCATCATCGGTAAAGCCGGGCACGGTCAGCGTTTCCTGCGGGATGACCTGGGCGACGTAATCCCCCTGGCCGAGTTCACCGGCGTCGATCCAACGCGGTTGCAGCTTGCCGTTGTCGAGCTGATGCAGGGTGCGTTCGCCGGCTTGTTCCAGCGGTACGCCTTGCAATGCCCAGAGCGGGTGGCCGGCGGTGACCCGGAACGGTTTCAGGGCGTGTTTGGCCCGGATTTCAACCATGGCATCGGTCTGGTTGTAAGCCATGCGGTCGGTTACTTCGCGATACTGGCCGCGTTGCCCGAGTACCAGATCGCCAATCTGGATATCCTTGATCGCCTTGATGCCGTCGGCGGTGAACACGGTCGTCTCCGGTGCAAAGCATTGATTAACGGCGACGGCGGTATCGTTGGCGACTTTCAGGAACGGCACGACACCCTGTGATTTGCCGTTGGTGCCCTTGATGTGCGAACCCATTGCGCGCACACGGGTCCAGTCGTTACCCAGACCGCCGGCGTACTTGGACAGCAGGGCGTCATCCTTGATGGCGCTGAAAATACCATCGAGATCGTCCGGTACCGTGGTCAGATAGCACGACGACAATTGCGGCCGCAGTGTGCCGGCATTGAACAGGGTCGGTGTCGAACTCATGAAATCAAAAGAGGACAGCAGTTCGTAGAATTCAATCGCCCGCGCTTCACGATCAATTTCATTGATCGCCAGTCCCATCGCGACACGCATGAAGAACGCCTGCGGCAGTTCAAAGCGAATACCGTTGGAATGAATGAAATAGCGATCATAAAGCGTCTGCAAACCGAGATAGGTGAACTGCAGATCGCGTTCCGGTTTCAGTGCCCGGCCAAGTTTGTCGAGATCGTAGCGGGTCAGTTCGCCGTCGATGAGTTCGAGTTCGGCACCACGCTTGATGTAGTTGCCGAAATACAGCGGATAGCGTTCGCGCATGTCCGCCTGTGTTGCCGTGGTCGGTTTGGCATCGATAAAACTCAGGGCTTCACGGCGCAGCGCATCCAGCAACAGGCCGGCGGCAACGTAGGAATAATTCGGTTCCTGTTCGATCAGCGTACGCGCACTCATGACCAGCGCCGGGTTCACGTCTTTTTCGGCAATGCCGTCGAACAGATTGCGCAGGGTATCCTTGATGATCAGCTGGCCATCGACTTCTTCCAGATCCCGGCAGGCTTCCAGCACGATCGCCTGCATGCGTTCCAGATTCAGGGGCTGACGGGTGCCGTCTTCATGAGTGACCTGCAGTTCGCTGCTGGCCGGCGCCTGACCGGTTTTGGCCCGGGTTTCTGCTGCCTTTTCGGCGCGCTCGCGGGCACGGGCTTCACGGTAAATAACGTAGGCGCGGGCGACTTTCTGTTCGCCACTGCGCATCAGCGACAGTTCAACCTGATCCTGGATGTCTTCAATATGCACGGTGCCGCCACCGGGCAGACGCCGGGTAACAGCGCTGCTAACCTGTTCGGTGAGTTCGGCAACCCGTTCGTGGATACGTTTGGAGGCTGCTGCCATGCCGCCCTCGACTTCGAGGAACGCCTTGGTCATGGCAACACTGATTTTAGTCGGATCAAAGCCGGTCACCTTGCCATTGCGGCGGATAACCTTGTACTGACCCGGCTGGTGCATCTTGATCTCGGCGGCGGCTTCAGTCGCGCCGGTGTCGGTGTTTTCTGCAGTCTGTGCAGGTTTTGAGCCCACTTCTTTCAAGCTGTTCGCGGCCTCCATACAGTCCCCCGTCTTTATATTTGTGCCCGGTTAGCGGCCGGGTCGTGACTCGAAATTCGTTCCCCACATACACAGTGTTGCTTGCGCGAGCACGCAGTATTATTTGCCGTCAGTGGCAAAAAGAGCATAGTAGTGCTAGAGGTTGTGGTCAAGAAGATTTTGACCACAATATCATGTGGATTACCGGTCTGTGAACTTGCGCGCAAATTGTGGATAACCTGGGACTAACTGCGGCCGCCGCAAGACTGACGCGGCTACAGCCGATTACCTGCCGTTTTGGGAAAAAACCCGGGTGGTAAGGAATCAGGCCAATTCTGCCGGGGCGGGTTCGATATGTTCGAGTTGGTCGTGTGGCAGGCGCGTGGCCAGATTGACGAAATCCTGCATGAACGGCAGATCGGCCTGCTCGCGGCGCACAGCGGTATAGAGCGTACCCCACATACCGGCTGCCGCATTGCCGGCTTTGGTTTTGGTCAATGGTTGCAGTGGCCGGGTAATGACGTAGCTGTGCTGCAGGTATTTGTCGATGGCCCAGGCCGGCAGGACCGCCACGCCGCGTTTGCTGGCAACGAGCTGAACGATCATCGAGGTCAGTTCCGCCGTGCGCACGGCAGCAACTTCGACCCGCGCCGGTTCGAGAAAATGCCGGAATACGTCCAGCCGCTGGCGTGCCACCGGATAAGTAATGAGCGTTTCATCGGCCAAATCGCCGGCGCTGATAGTTTCGTGGCTGCTGAGCGGATGGTCGCCGGCCATGACCAGCACTGACTGATAGCGGAACAACGGGGTGTATACCACACCCGGATGGGCATTCGGATCCGAGGTAATGACGAGGTCGATGCTGCCGTCGAGCAGGGCAGGGAGTGGATCCAGGCTGTGTGCCAGTGACAGATCCAGCTCGATTTGTGGCCACTGCTCGCGGTATTGATCCATGGTCGGCAACAACCAGTCGAAGCAGCTATGGCATTCGATGGCAATATGCAGCCGACCGCTGCGGCCACTGGCCAGATCATGAATATCACGCTCCGCGGCTTCAATACGTGGCAAAACTTCGTCCGAAAGCTGCAGCAGGCGCTGACCGGCGGCGGTAAAACGCAGACTGCGGCGTTTGTTGCGCGTCAGAATCGGCCCGCCAAGCTGGTTTTCCATGCTTTTCAGCTGATGGGAAAGCGCTGATTGCGTCAGGTTCAGACGTTTCGCGGCCGTCGCAATACTGCCGGCATCACGGATGGCGGCGAGTGTGCGCAGGTGGCGTAAATCAACGTTCAGGCGATGGTGATCTGATTTCATATATGAATTCTATTCAATATATTTTGTAAAATAAAGAATTTGATTCATTTTAGCATGGGGTTCATGCTCCTACCCATCAAATTTCAGCCATCCAAAACAAGGCAGGAGACAAAATCATGACCAAACAAGTTATTCATAACCTTGGTTATCCGCGGGTCGGTCCGCAGCGTGAACTGAAGACCGCGCTCGAGCAATTCTGGCGCGGTGACAGTGATGCGCAGTCGCTGCGGCAAACTGCTGACACCATCCGTGCGGCACGCTGGCAGGATCAGGCTGATGCTGGTGTCGATCTTATCCCGGTGAACGAATTTTCACTATACGACCATATGCTGGATATGTCCCTGTTGCTGGGCGTGGTGTCGCCGCGTTTCGGCGACTCGGCCAGCCAGGACGAACTGACGCTGTTCTTCCGCATGGCGCGCGGCGATACAGACCAGCCAGCGTGCGAGATGACCAAGTGGTTTGATACCAACTATCACTACCTAGTGCCGGAATTCGAACCACAGCAGAACTTCCGCATTTTCAGCCAGAAATTATTCGACGAAGTGAAGGCGGCGCAAGCGGCCGGTCATAGCCCGAAACCGGTACTGGTCGGCCCGGTGAGTTATCTCTATCTCGGCAAACTGCGCGGTGAAGGCGATAAATTGCAGTTGCTCGAGAAATTGCTGCCGATTTACAACGACATCCTCGATAAACTCGCCGGCCTCGGTGTCGATTGGGTGCAGCTCGACGAGCCCTGCCTCGGGCTGGATCTTGACCGCAACTGGCAGCAGGCCTACGACAAGGCTTACAACATGTTGGCCGACTGTCGCGTGAAGATTTTGCTGGCGAATTATTTCGCTGGCTACGGTGACAACCTTGAGTTGGTCAAACAGTTGCCCGTCAGTGGCGTGCATGCTGACGCCGTACGCAGTCACGATGAAGCGTTGCAGCTAGCCGAAAACTGGCCGGAGGACAAGGTGTTGTCGTTGGGCGTGATTGACGGGCGGAACATCTGGCGTGCGAACCTGGGTCAGTGGCTTGATGAACTCAAGCCACTCAAGCAAGAGATCGATCAGCAATTGTGGCTGGCGCCTTCATGTTCACTGTTGCACACACCAATCGATCTCGATAACGAAACCAGTCTCGATGATGAACTCCGATCCTGGCTTGCGTTTGCCAAACAGAAACTGAATGAACTCGGTGTTCTGAAACAGGCGTTGAGCGAAGGCCGGCGCAGTGTCAGTTTTTCATTACGTGACAACATGCAGGCACATGCCGCGCGGGAGGCATCGGAACGCGTACACCGTGCCGACGTGATCCAGCGCTTGCAGGCAATAACAAACAAGATGACACAACGTCAGAATGCATTCAGCAAACGCTCTTTGGCGCAGGTCAAGGCACTGGGTTTGCCGCTACTGCCGACGACCACCATTGGTTCGTTTCCGCAGACGAGTGCCATCCGCAAGGCGCGCGCTGATTTCAAGCATGCTCGCAGCAATGAAACAACCTATCGCGAAGCGATGCAGGCGGAGATCAAAAACGTCATCGAACGCCAGGATGCGCTGAGTCTCGATGTACTGGTGCACGGTGAGCCGGAACGCAACGACATGGTCGAATATTTCGGCGAACTGCTTGAAGGCATGATCACGACGCAGAACGGCTGGGTGCAGAGTTACGGTTCGCGTTGCGTGAAGCCGCCGATCATTTTTGGTGATGTGCATCGACCGCAGGCGATGACAACCAACTGGATCAACTATGCACAGTCGCTGACACAACGTCCGGTCAAGGGCATGCTCACCGGTCCGGTTACCATTTTGCAGTGGTCGTTCGTGCGCGATGATCAGCCGCGTTCGGAAACCTGCAAGCAGATTGCGCTCGCCATTCGCGATGAGGTGAATGATCTGGAAAGCAACGGCATCAAGGTCATCCAGGTCGACGAGCCGGCACTGCGCGAGGGGCTGCCGCTGAAGCAGGCCGAGCAGGGCGCCTATCTCGACTGGGCGGTGCAGTCGTTCAAGCTGGCGACCGCCGGTGTCGAGGACAGCACGCAGATTCATACGCACATGTGCTATGCCGAGTTCGAGGATATTCTTGAGGCCATTACCGACATGGATGCCGATGTCATTACCCTCGAGAATGCGCGTTCTGACAGCGAACTGTTGCAGTCGTTTGAGGACTTCAGCTATCCCAATGCGATCGGCCCCGGTGTCTGGGATATTCATTCACCGCGCACGGTGCCGCTCATTGAAATGACCGATCTGCTGGAGCAGGCGCTGAAAGTGGTGCCGGCCGAACGGTTGTGGGTCAACCCGGACTGCGGCCTGAAGACGCGAGGTTGGGATGAAATAGAGACAAATCTCGAAAATCTGGTGGCGGCAGCGAAGCAGTTGCGTGAATTACTGATGACTGATAACAGCAAGACGGGTACGCAGGCGACGCAGGTCGATAAGCAGGCGGTTACCATCCGAATTCATAAGTGAAGTTTATTCACTATAAAGTTAAATATAAAGAATTTGGTTCATGTATTTGACTAACGCATGCTATCTAGCGTTTCTAACTGTAGATGACTTAGGAGGTGCTCCATGACTAATGCCAACCGTTTTCAACCGGCACATTTGCCTGCCGGCGAAGCCCGGCAGTTGCTGGAAAGCTTCTGGCGCGGGGAAGTGGATGTACCGACGCTGGCGCAAGCCGCGCAGGCCATTGAACGAGCTAAACCGGCGCCCGCACTGACCAAACGGCGTTATGTCCGCGTGGATTGATCAATTTTTACATGCAATAAGTTGCATATTGCAACTTATTGGTTATGCTTGTCATAAATTCATTATCCACAACCAGAGTAAACTCCGATGGCCAGTGCTATCAAGCTGAGTGATGAATTAGTAAACGATGCCAAAGCGTATGCCAAAGTCATGCAGCGCTCGGCGACCGGTCAGATTGAATATTGGGCACGGATTGGCCGCTTGATGGAAGAGAATCCAGATCTGCCTTATGCCTTTGTGCGTGATACGTTGATTGGTCTTGAAGAAGCGGGCTCCGGTAAAGTCAGCGATTATGAGTTCGGATGAAGGTCCAGCAAACCCGGCTGTTTGCCCGTGCGGCCAAAAAACTGCATCCCGGGGACAAACAGCGACTGGATACTGCGGTACGTCATTTGCTGGAGACACCCGAATCATGCGAACTTAAACGCGGTGATTTGTCCGGCGTACGTGTCTACAAATTCAATATACAAAATCAGCAGATATTGCTCGGTTACCTGGTTGATAAAACAAATTCCCGGCTTACATTGGTGTCAGTTGGTTCGCATGAAAATTTTTATCGTGATATGAAGCAACATCTGAAGACCCGAAGAAAATAGCCTGCATGGCTAACGAAAATAGAAGGATGAAGATAGGGTCAGGTCTTGCAATGCACACTTTGAATCGATCAGTACCTCAGGGACGGAGTGATTATTTATTGTTCAATTGCTTAAAATTAAATCACTCCGGCTCCATTATCCTGCTGGCACATTTGCCTGCCGGCGAAGCCCGGCAGTT
>JBBDSJ010000005.1:0-13603 GCA_040905025.1 Gammaproteobacteria bacterium | reverse complement strand
CGCTGGCGACGGCAGTCGATATGTTGCGCAAGGTAATGAGTCAGCCGGACTTTCCAGAGCGGGATGTAGCGCGTGAGCGCCAGCGCACCCTGACCGGCATTCAGGCCCGCTGGCAGTCGCCCGGCGCGGTGGCGGCAGATGCCTTTTTCAAATCGCTGTATGGCGATCATCCCTATGGCCATCCAAAGGCCGGCACCGTGGCCAGTGTTGAAGCCCTGACGCGCGCTGATCTGGTTGGCTTTTATGAACGTCATTTCCATAGTGCAAATGCCATGGTCGCGATTGTCGGCGCACTGTCACGCAGTGAAGCCGAACAGTTGGCCGAAGACGTTACCGCCGATCTGCCGACGGGTGAGCCGTTGCCGGCATTACCTGCAGTTGAACCCGCCGACGCGCAACAAGTCACGATAAGTTTTCCGTCGGCACAAACGCACATTCTGTTGGGGACACCACTGTTGCAACGTGACGATCCGGACTACTTTCCGCTGTATGTCGGCAATCATGTGCTCGGCGGTGGCGGGATGGTGTCGCGCCTGTTTGAGACCATTCGTGAAGATCGTGGCCTGTCTTACAGTGTCTACAGTTACATGATGCCGCTGCAGCAACCCGGCCCGTTTGTTGCCGGTTTGCAGACCAGCACCGAGCAGGCCGAAGCCGCGCTGGCATTGTTACGTGAGCAGATCAAATTGTTTATTGCCAACGGCCCGAACGAAGCCGAGCTGAAATCATCAATACAAAATATCACCGGCGGTTTTCCGCTGCGCATTGACAGCAACAGCAACATTATCGGCTATCTGGCCATGCTGGGATTTTATGATTTGCCGCTGGACTACCTGGACACATTCAATGCCAGGGTTGAAGCAGTCACGGCCGAACAGATCGTGGATGCCTTCCAGCGGCGTTTGTCACTGGATGATTTTGTGACCGTGCTGGTGGGTCGTGAGGACGAATAACCCGGATATACCGACTTGTGAAAAAACGTTCAGATCGCGGCAGGGGCATAAACCCGGAAAAAAGTCCCGGCCGTATCCGGATCATTGGCGGTCAGTGGCGCAGCCGCCAGTTGCCGGTGCCGGATCGTCCCGGTTTGCGGCCAACGCCGGATCGCCTGCGTGAGGCACTATTCAACTGGTTGCAGGACTGTATCCAGGGCGCCCGCTGTCTGGATTTATTTGCCGGTAGCGGCGCACTGGGGTTTGAAGCCGCTTCACGCGGTGCCGCCGGGGTGGTACTGGTGGAACGCGATCCGGCCCTGGTGCACACGCTCGAAGAGCAAGTCAGTGTTTTGCAGGCCGCGCAGATGCAGGTACGCTGCAGCGATGCTCTGCGGTGGTTGAATCAGCCGCAGGATCCGTTCGATATCATTTTTCTTGACCCGCCGTTTGGCACTGATCTGTTGCCGCAGTGTTTGGATTTGATCGCTTCTAACGCTATGCTGCGTACAGGCGGCCGCGTCTATGTTGAAACGTCACTCAACGATGTACCGCCCGAAACAGATCAATGGATGCAGATTAAGCAAACCCGCGCCGGCCAGGTCCGCGCGGTTTTGTTGCAAATGCCGGAGGGCGTATGAAAATAACCGCAGTCTATCCCGGTACGTTTGATCCGATTACCAACGGCCATGTCGATATTGTTCAACGGGCAGCACGCCTGTTCGATCGGGTTTTGCTCGCCGTCTCCAGCGGTGGCAACAAACAGCCGGTCTTTAGTCTTGATGAACGTCTGGCACTCGCGCGTGCGGCTCTGGTCGATTATCCGGATATAGAAGTCATCGGTTTTGAAATGCTGGTGGTCGAGATGGCGCGGCAGCAGGGGGCGACGGTATTGATACGTGGTTTGCGCGCCGTCTCGGACTTTGACTATGAATTCCAGATGGCCGGCATGAACCGCAAACTCTACAGTGAAGTTGAAACCGTGTTCCTGACGCCCGCTGAACAATACAACTGTATTTCATCGAGTCTGGTACGTGAAATCGTCCGTCTTGGCGGTGATGCCAGTGAATTTGTTCACCCGACGGTCAAACAGGCGCTGGTTGAACGTATTGAGGTTGTCCCCTCCCAGACCAAATCCTGATGAGTATTTCAGTTTCCGCCCAATCAATTTTGTATGCGTAACAGTCCTGTGTTTATTACTACCTTGAAACATGACCGGCCTGCCCGGCGCCTGACAAAAACAGTTTGCAGACTATGGCTGTTGTTATTGTTGCCGTGGCCTGTTCATGCAGACAGTCCCGCTGAAGCCGCCATTGCCAGCGCGCAGCCGCTGGCGACAGCCGTCGGCATCAATATCCTCGCGGCCGGCGGTAATGCATTTGATGCGGCGATTGCGGTAACGGCAACACTGGCAGTCGTCGAGCCATACAGCTCCGGTATTGGTGGTGGTGGTTTCTATTTATTGCACCGCGCCCGTGATAACCACCAAATCATGCTCGATGCCAGGGAAACAGCACCGCGTCTGACGCGCCAACGTGATTTCCTTGATACAGCTGGCAATCTGGATCGGAATATCAGTATCAACAGTGCGCTGGCTGCAGGCATCCCCGGTATTCCGGCGGCACTTGAACATCTGGCATCGCGGTATGGTCGTCTGCCGTTGCAGACAACGCTGGCGCCGGCTATTGAATATGCGCGCGAAGGTTTTCCGGTCACGGAACGCTACCGGCGGTTGGCGGGATACCGGCTGGAAGTGTTGCGCCGGGATCCGGAAACGGCAAAAGTTTTTCTGCACAATAATGATATTCCGCCACCTGGCCATGTCATCAAACAGCCGGCGCTGGCGGCAACGTTAATGACGATTGCCGACCAGGGTGCCGCCGGTTTTTATCAGGGCAAGCTGGCTGATCGGCTGGCGCAAAGCGTCACCCTGGCCGGCGGCCACTGGACGCGTGAGGATTTACTCGAGTATCGCGTGATCGAACGCGCACCGATAGTCACGCAGTATCACAATATACGCATCGTCTCGGCACCGCCGCCATCGTCCGGCGGTATCGTGATGGGTCAGGCGCTGAATATACTTGAACAGTTTGATCTGAGCGGACTCGACAGTGTCGGCCGCAAGCATCTGGTGGTGGAAGCCATGAAACGCGCCTACCGTGATCGCGCCGTTTATCTGGGTGACAGTGACTTTGTTGACGTGCCGGTCACACGCCTGCTCGACAAGCGCTATGCCGAAGGGCTGGCGCTCGGGATTGATCCGCAACGGGCAACGCCGAGTGCTGAATTGCCACCGGGTGAAGCCTCTGTCGGCATCGGTGAAGACACGACGCACTTCTCCATACTGGATCGTGATGGCAATCGTGTTGCCGCGACGCTCAGCATCAACCTGCCGTTCGGTACAGGTATACTCGCTGGTGATACCGGCGTGCTGCTGAATAATGAGCTGGATGATTTCGCCCTCAAGCCCAGTGCACCGAATGCCTACGGTCTGGTCGGTGATGAAGCGAATAAAATCGAACCGGGCAAGCGGCCACTTTCAAGCATGACGCCGACGTTTCTGGAAACGGCTGACAAGGTCGCGATCCTCGGCACGCCGGGCGGCAGCCGCATCATCAGCATGGTGATGCTGGGCGCACTGGAATTTGCCAACGGTGGCCTGCCACGCGAATGGGTTGCCACGCCACGCTACCATCATCAATACTTGCCGGACGTGATCCAGCATGAGCCGGCCGCATTAACCGCCGCCGAGCAGTCAGGGCTGAAATCCCTGGGCCATGAATTGAGTGATATTGGTCGTATGTACGGCAACATGCAGGCAATCCTGTGGCATAAGCCGACCAATCTGGTGTTTGCGGCGAGCGATCCGCGTGGCGAAGGCAGTGCTGAGAAAGCCCCTTGAGTACAACCCGTTAGTGACTCCTGATCGGGTGAATCTCCAGATCAATATGCCGGTATAACGCAACCATCTCGGTCAACTCATCGAAGTGGTTGATGATCGTGTCCGGCGTATGTGGATGCGTTACCGTTTCCGGGAAAATCTTGTCAATCCAGCGCCGATCCCAGCCGGCGCCGTTGTAGAACACGGCGGTGACGCCGGCAAGTTTGGCCGCGACCACATCGGTGGTGCTGTCGCCGACATACCAGCAACCGGTACTGGCAGGCATACCGAGATTATCCAGTGCTTTCAGAATCAGGTCCGGTGCCGGCTTGCGCTGCGCCACATCATCACCGCAAGTCAGTGTGTCAAACAATGGCACCCAGCTGCCATTCTCGACATTCCGGATCTCCTTTTCCATGTATTCGCGTTTGCGATTGGAGATGACGCCAAGCTTCATGCCCAGGCTGCGTAACTCGATCAGGTTGTCACGGATACCGTCTTCGAATGGCTCAACAACCCCGGCATACTTGCCATAACACTCATCAAAGTATTTATGTGCCAGCGCCTTGGCTTCCTCGTTCTTGCTGAAAAGAACTTCAAAGATGTCCGTGCGTGACACCTTGCGTTCGGATTTGATGCGCGGATGCAGCCGTGCATTTTTGCGTACATACTTAACCAGTTTCTCATCTTCCAGTGTTTTGGACTCACCCGGCTTGACCAGCCGCTCAATCAGACCGTGTTCTTCCAGAATCGGCAGGACATCGTCGACGGCGCGGTACATCGCATCCTTGGTATCTACCAGTGTGGCATGCCAGTCAAAGATGACGGTGTTCGGGATCGCATGCGGAATTTTAAGCAGGCTCATGCTACAGGCTCCGGTTTTGGCCCGGGCTGGAGTGTCATTGCCTCCGGTTTTGTGGTTGTCAGCACGTTGAATTGACCAGGATCAGGTATTTTCATTATCCGCTTCGCTATCGTGTCCACTAAAACGTCGGAACGGGCTTGTATTATGGCGCCTGGGCCGGGCGTTATCCAATGCACCTGTAGCCGACGGGCGGTCAGGCCAACTATTGAGTATGATGAAGCAGCTATGGCCGGAGGCTCACTTTAACTTGGGGGACGCAACCATGTTTGAAGCGGTGGAACTCAATAAAAAAATCAGCAAGAAAGTGTTTGAAGCAGAGGTTCAGGATCTGCGTACTGAGTTGCTTGATGCCCAGGAGTCAATCCGTACCAGCGGCATTTCCGTAATTGTAATTATCTCCGGCGTGGAAGGGGCGGGCAAAAGTGAGGTAGTCAATCGTCTGAATGAATGGCTGGATGCGCGTGGCATCCGTAATCATGCATTCTGGAAAGAAACCGATGAAGAGCGCATGCGGCCGACGCAGTGGCGGTTCTGGCGTGCCATGCCACCGGCCGGAGCCATGGCGGTGATGTTCGGATCCTGGTACACCCGGCCAATTGTCAGGCACGCCATGGGTGACTGGGACGAAGATCGGCTGGACGCTGAAATGGGGCATATTGATCAGCTGGAGCGCATGCTGTGTGACGACGGCGTGCTGGTCGTGAAGCTTTGGTATCACCTGTCACAAAAGGCGCAACAACAACGCATCAAAGACAAGAAAAAAAATCACGTCAACAAATACCTGAAAAGATACGGTAAAAACTACAAGACATTTATTGCGAGCTCGGCGCGCGCTATCCGCTTGACTGATAGCGGTAATGCGCCCTGGCATCTGATTGATGCTGAAGATTGGCGCTACCGCGATCTGAAGACCGGCAAGGTTATCTTGATGAGTCTGAAGGAAGCCATGGCACGGTATGATGCGGCTGCCAGCAATGGCGTGTTAATGCAGAAGGAAGCCAAAACCTCGGCACCACTAAGCGGTAAGTCCGTGTTTGATAGTGTCGACGTCGATAAAAGTCTTGCAAAACCGCAGTACCGCAAGCAACTGAAAAAATACCAGGATCGTCTGCATGATCTGAGCTGGCAGGCACACAATGCAAAACGATCGGTGGTGGCATTGTTTGAAGGCTGGGATGCCGCCGGCAAAGGGGGCGCGATTCGCCGACTCACCGCAGCTATGGATGCACGTATCTACAGCGCGTTATCAGTTGCTGCGCCTACCGATGAGGAAAAAGCGCATCATTATTTATGGCGCTTCTGGCGGCATTTGCCCATGGACGGTTATATCACCCTCTATGATCGTTCCTGGTATGGCCGAGTACTGGTGGAACGCGTGGAAGGTTTTGCGACGCTTGAACAGTGGTCACGTGCTTACCGCGAGATCAATGACTTTGAAGAACATCTCTACCGACACGGGATTATACTGGCCAAGTTCTGGGTTCACATCACGCCGGAAGAACAATTGCGTCGCTTCAGGGAACGTGAAGTTACGCCGTGGAAGCAACACAAGATTACTGAAGAAGACTGGCGTAATCGCCAGCGCTGGAGTGATTATGGGCAAGCCATCACGGACATGGTAGAACGCACCAGTACAGCATATGCACCGTGGACACTCGTGCCGGGTAACGATAAAAAGGTTGCACGAGTCGAGATAATCAAGACATTATGCGAACGTATTGAGCAGGCGTTATAACCGCGCGCGTTTTGATTGCCAGCAAACAAGTAAAAACGCCGGGCAAATGCCCGGCGTTTTTTATTTGATATGCCTTTTGCGGCTGCCTGTGTTAATGAATGGGCAGATAATGCAGCTCGCCGGCTTTCATGTCGGGCACCAGCAGGTATCGGCCGTCTGCACTCAGACCGATATCGGCGGCCGCCTGATAACCTTCGCCGACAAGTTGTGGCGTGGCTTTCGGCTCAATCAGTTGCCAGACTTTGCCATTGCCCCAGTCACTGACATAAAGATAACCGCGGCTGTCGCGTACCAGACCGTCCGCACTGCCCAAACCGTCATTGACCGGCGTTAACTTGCCGTCGGCAATGTCGAGCGTGAACAGTTTGCCGCTGCCGAAATCAGCAACCAGCAGTTGGCCAAGACCATTCAGCAACAAGCCGTTTGGACGTACCAGTCCGGCATCATGACGAGTACCGGTGATCTTGCTGACGTCACCGTCTTGCGTGATCCTGTAGATGCCACTTTTTTCGCCGTCATCGTTGCCGCTGTCGGTGACATAGACATTCCCCTGGCCGTCGATCTCAATATCATTCAGAAAGGTCGGTTTGTGCGGGAATGCATTCGCGGCGGCCAATACCGATGTTTTGCCATCTGCTGTGACTTTCACCACGCGGGTGTTGTCGGTGACATACAGCGTATTGTTCCAGAGATCGATACCTTTCGGATCATCAAGACCGTCAGTCAACGTTGAGCGGCTGCCATCGGTATTAATGATCGTGATTTTACCGTCACCGTCCTTGCCGAACTCGCCGATCTCGGAGACAAATACGCGACCGTCCGGATGTGCTACCGCTGATTCCGGCATTTGCAGATCAGTGACTGCCTCGCTGGCGACATCCCTGGCCGCAGCAGCTGTGCCGGTGCTGCTGTCTTCGTCATAACTGATGCGGTAGATGACACCGTTATAGTCATCCGACATCAACAGTGAACCGTCCGGTAACTGTAATACGTCAACGGGTCGGCCCCAGGCTTCGCCGTCTTTCAGCCAGCCGTCAATAAACACTTCATGACCACTGACCTGACCTTTGTCATCGAAGCGTACACGTTTCAGGCGATAACCGACCGGCTCGGAACGGTTCCAGGAACCGCGCTGGGCGACGATGATGTCGTTTTTGTATTCGGCCGGAAACATGTCGCCGGTATAGAACCTGAAACCGAGATTGGCGGTGTGCGCCTGGAATTCGACCTCAGGAAAGGTGACTTCCTGTGGCGGCTGCTTGTCGGCCCAGTCCTTGTGCCGTTCCTTGCCGCCGGCATAGTACGGAAAACCGAAATGCATGCCTTGTTCCGGTGCGGCGTTGAGTTCGCCCGGCGGAATGTCATCACCCATCATGTCGGTATTGTTGTCGGTGAAAAACAGTGTGCCGCTGTCGGGCTGAAAGTCCATGCCAACAGAGTTGCGGATGCCGTGTGCAAACACTTCAGCATCGCTGCCGTCCGGGTTCATGCGGATAATGGTGGCCTCAATGTCTTGCGGATCGCAGATATTGCACGGCACGCCGACCGTGACATAGAGCTTGTCGTCCGGACCAAAGGCAATGTAACGCCAGCCATGATGGCCCTTGTCCGGCAGATCTTCGTAGATCACTTCACGCATGTCGGCAAACGGCAGGTTTAAATCAAAACCCGGCGCCGCATAACGCGCAATGCGATGTTGTTCGGCGACATAGAGATTACCCTGATGTATCGCGACACCATTGCCGACTTTCAGATCATCCAGGATCGTGACGACCTCATCGGCCTTGCGGTCCTTGTTCTTGTCGACCACGGCGTAAACCTTGTTGGTGCGTGTGCCGACGAACACGGTGCCATGCGATTGGCCCAGTGTCATTGAGCGGGCGCCGGGGACTTCTGCGTAGATATCAATGTTGAAGCCGTCCGGCAGGTTGAGTTTGTGCAGGTTCTGGCGTGCCGATTCGGCATCCGCCAGTGCGCTGCCGGATGCTGCGCCAGATATCAGCGCGATTGCGAACAGTTTTCTATAGCTGGATTGCATGTTATGCCTCCATTGAAAATGTATGTTTTTGCCGGATCTGTGTGTTCAGGCAATCTCAACGACAATCTTGCCAAACTGTTCGTTTGACTCGATGTAGCGATGTGCCTCAACGATTTGATCCAGCGTAAATGTTCTGGCGATAACAGGTTTGAACCGGCCGCTGTCGAGCCCCTTGTTGACGAACTCAACGCAGCGTTGCAATCGTTCCGGATTGGTTATGAATTCAAACAGTGTATAGCCGCGAATGGTCAGGCCTTTTGCCAGGGCCGGAAATAATGGAAATGGCGTTGCTTCAGTGCTCAATGCGCCATACTGGAAAATAATGCCGAATCGTGCCGTCGCTTCTGCCAGTTTTTCCAGTACAGGCCCGCCGACCGGATCAAATACGATACGCGCGCCCTGGTTATCGGTAATCGCCATGACTTCCGCGGCAATGTCCTGCTCCTCACTGACGATCACATGTACGGCACCGGCGGCCTTGAGCGCGTCGGCCTTGGCACGGGTGCGGGTGATGGCTACCGGTATGGCGCCGACACTGTTGGCCATCTGGATCGCAGTCAGTCCGACACTGCTGGAGGCGGCCGTGATTAAAACCGTGTCGCCAAATGTCATGTGCGCGATATCAAATAATGCGCCCCATGCCGTGGGATAGGACATCCACACTGCGGCGGCACTGACAGCATCAATATTGGCCGGACGTTTGACCACTGAATAGGCCGGGACAATCGCCTGCTCGGCATAGATGCCGTAGTCGTTCATTGAAAATGCCGGGATGACGCATACCGGCTCGCCAATGGCAAAACCATTCACACCGGATCCAACAGCTTCGATGACGGCGGCTGCTTCATAACCAATAGGCGCGGGCAAGCGTGGTTCTTCCAGATACTGGCCGCTGCGGAACATGACTTCGGCACGATTCAGACCAATGGCCTCAATACGTACACGAACTTCATTCAGGCCCGGTTCGCCGACCTCAATATCCTCAATCTGTAAAACGTCGGGACCGCCGGTACTGTGAAAACGTACAACTTTACTCATTATGAAAGCTCCTGAATTGTTATTGTTGCAAGCGCCGACAAACTTCAGCGCTCCTGTTGCGTCGGCCGCACGACAATTTCATTTACATCGACATCATCGGGCTGTTCGATGGCGTAGACGATCGCGCGTGCGATCGCATCGGCATTGATTGCGACTTCAAATATTTTCCGCATCTGATCGGCGGCCTGTGCATCGGTAATATGGTCGAGCAGCTCGGTTTTGGTCAGACCCGGTGAAATAATGGTGGACCGGATCTCGCCACGTGATTCCTGCCGCAGGCCTTCACTGATAGCACGTACGGCAAACTTGGTGCCGCTGTAGACTGAATAGGTGGGTAAAACACGATGGCCGGCGACCGATGCTATATTGATGATATGACCGCTGTGCTGTTTGCGCATCTGCGGCAGTACGGCCGCGATACCATACAGCACACCTTTGATATTCACGTCGATCATCTGCTCCCACTCCTCGACCTTGAGCTCATCCAGGAATGACACCGGCATCAGACCGGCATTATTGATAAGCACATCCATCTGGCCATAATGTGCCAGAGCAAGATCCGCCAGCGCCTTGACGTCTGCACGGCGCCTAACATCCGTGGCCTGGCAGATCGCCTGACCGCCGGCGGTCTCGATGTCTTTACAGATCGCCTGCAGGCGATCAAGTCGCCGCGCGCCCAGCACCAGCCGCGCACCGAGTTGACCCAGCTGCCGGGCCGTGGCCTCACCGATGCCACTGCTGGCACCGGTGATGATCACGACTTTATCGCTGACACTACTCATGCGGCTGTCTGCAGCGCTGGGTAGTCGGTATAACCTTTCTCGGTGCCACCATAAAACGATGCAACATCCTGTTCATTCAATGCCGCATTCAGCATGTAGCGGCGTGGCAGATCCGGATTGGCAATGAATTTTTTGCCAAATGCAATCATGTCCGCATGACCGTTTGCCAATGCATTCATTGCAGTGCTGCGTTCGTAATCACCGCAGGCCAGCAGCGCATTATTAAACAACGGCCTGAACTCGCGGCTCGGAACCGCCATGCCGCCGTGGCGGATATCGGCTTCATTCGGCTCGACGATATGCAGATAGGCGAGATCATAGCGGATCAGCTGTTCAACAAAATAACCAAACGTCTTGCGCGGATCCGAATCACTCATGTCGTTGAATGTGCCGCTTGGTGAAATGCGAATGCCGACACGATCCGACGACCATACCGTGAGGATTGCATCCAGCACTTCCAGTGACAGGCGGGTACGATTCTCCAGTGAACCGCCATATTGATCGCTGCGTTTGTTGGTGCCATCACGTACAAACTGATCCAGCAGATAGCCGTTGGCGTTATGCAATTCGACGCCATCAAAGCCGGCCTGTCTGGCATTCTCTGCCGCGACCCGGTACTGCTCAATAATGCCGGGGATCTCGTCCAGTTCCAGCGCGCGCGGTGTGACAAACGGTTGTTCACCCTGGAACGTTGCGGCCATGCCGTCCGGGCGGATGGCACTCGGCGCCACCGGCGTCTCGCCGTTGGGTTGCAGCGACGGATGCGAGATCCGGCCGACGTGCCAGAGCTGCAGGAACATGCGGCCACCGGCGCCATGCACCGCGTCGACGACCTTTTTCCAGCCGGCAATCTGCGCGGTCGAATGAATGCCCGGCGTCAACGGATAGCCGACACCTTGCGGTGAAACCTGCGTGGCTTCACTGATAATGAGACCGGCACTGGCCCGCTGGGTGTAATAACGCACGTTCAGATCATTCGGCGAGTTGTCGGCATTGGCGCGATTGCGTGTCAGTGGCGCCATGATGATGCGGTTCGGCAGCGTCAGTGCGCCGAGCTGTAGCGGGGAAAACAGATCCGGGGTGCAGGAATTTGTAGCATGTGCGTGCACATTACTCATCTATGATTTCCTTGTTAATGGTTACAGGTGCTGATCAATAAAGGCATCAAGCTGTGATTTCTGCATCGCGCCGGATTTGGTCGCCACGACTTCACCGTTTTTGAACAGCATCAACGTGGGTACGCCACGAATGTTGTACTTCGTCATCAGGTCTTCATTCTCATCGACATTAACCTTGCCGAATTTGACCGCACCGTTGCGCTCTGCTGCCGTCTTTTCGACGACCGGCATCAACATCTTGCACGGGCCGCACCACGGCGCCCAGTAATCCACCAGCACCGGTGTCTCGGATTTCAGCACTTCGGTTTCAAACGAGGCGTCGGTTAACTCAATCAAACTGCTCATCTGGAAATCTCCTTCAAGGTTTATGAATAACAGGTTTCAGTATCGGACCGGCCCGCCGCGAACGACGCACACAGGGCCCGCAGCGCCGCTGCCGGTTCAAGCTCAAGGTGACGCGCCGAATCCAGCAGGAAGCGGCAATAACGATTCGTGTTCATCAGATCCTCCTAAACTGTTCAAAAAAGCTAGACCGGTCTACTAGTAGATCGGCCAAAAAATATAGCGCGCTATTGTGATGCTGGTGTGTCAGGCCGGCGTCAGGATCTGGCCGAAGACAGTCTCGATAAAGGCCTGCATCGGTCGGGTTGACTGGTTCATCTTCGCGCGCAGGATCGCGCCCTGCCAGCCGGCCAACAGAAACTCGGCCAGCTGATCGGTATCGGCGTCGGCGGCAATTTCGCCGGCGACTTTGGCTTCGTCCAGACAACGGCTGAATTGTTGTTTCCAGCCCTCGAATACCGCGTCGAGTCTGGCGCGGAAGGTTTCATTGTGACTGGACAGTTCCTGGCTCAGGCTGCCAATCAGGCAGCCGCGCTTGCATTGACCGGCGCCGATCCGCGCCATGCCAGCCTGCATGTAGTTACGTATACGTGTGATCGGGGAACTCGCCGTATCACTCAGGAAGTCGTCGATCTGCCTAGCATAGTCGGCCGCCGAGGCCTCGATGACCGCCAGCCCGAAATCTTCTTTGCTGGAAAAATAGTAGTAAAAAGAACCCTTTGGAATACCGGCCGTGCTGAGGACGGCATTGATGCCGGTGGTGCCAAAACCATGCAAACCGATGATTTCGGTACCGACCTTGATCAGCTCTTCGCGGGTGTGGGCTCGTGTCATGGCGCGTATATTAGACCGGTCGTCTAGTAATGTCAATAGACCCGGTAACAGGCTCGGCAGCCGGTTCGACAGCTTGGGCGGTGGCGGCAACATCACTTCCTTGATTGTTGCCCATTCCTTACACATTTTCCGTGTTTACTAATTAGTAAGGGAGGGTGCATGCGCGGCCCGGGTGGCCGTCATTATTGCAACCTGACGCTGGAGGTAGATGTTATGAAACAGAAATTACTGGCGGGTACATTATTAATGCTGCTGTCCAGCACCAGCTGGGCGGGCGGACGTGATCTCGGCTGGGATTCGGCCATTGGTGGTGCCATCGGTGGCGCCGTGGGTGGATTGCTCGGCGCTGAAATGGGTGGCCGCAATACTGCCATCGTTGGTGCCGGTGTTGGCGCAGCTCTCGGTACCACACTGACAACGCAACCATATTCGCGCACACACAGCGGTTATCATCATGTCGGTCACAAACATCACTACCGGCAGCGTTATTACTCACCGCCGCGAAGTTATAACCACCGGGCGCCGAGGCATTACTATCAGCCACGGCACTACAAATACAAATCGTACTATAATGCCCATCCCCGGCGTCATTCTTATTCGCCGAAGCGGCATTATCGCGGCCATCATTACTACGCCCCAAAAAGCTATCATCGAGGGCATCATTACTCCACCCCAAAGCGCTATCATCGAGGCCATACCGGCTTCAGCTTATATTACCGGCGCTAGCAGTGAAAGCAATGAAAGCCAAGTGCGGTGGGCGCTCCTGCCCACCGCATTGTTTGCAGAGGCCGGGAGTCAAGCACTGATCGCGACTTTCAATACGCCGTCGCGCTGATTACCGAACAAATCATAAGCCGTTTCAATGTCATCAAGTTTGTAGCGGTGTGTGACCAGCGCTTTCAAATCCACGCGATCAGCTTCAATGACATTCATCAGCCGCCGCATGCGTTCCTTGCCGCCCGGACACAGCGACGTGACGATGTGGTGATCACCGAGGCCGGCATGGAATGCCGCCAATGGAATCGTCAAATCATCGGA
>JBBDSJ010000004.1:0-13776 GCA_040905025.1 Gammaproteobacteria bacterium | reverse complement strand
TTGATGCATGTGGTTCAAGATTTCTCCACTCGGCGCTAATGCGCCTCGGTCGAAACGACAACGTCGGATTTCTCCGACCGGCGCTTTAAATTTTGTCGCCCCGAGCCCGGCTTACCACTGCACATATTTCCGTCCTACCGCATCCGAGCATCGCAAGGCTTTGGCCGAGCACCCGCAGGGGCGCGGCAGGAGCCGCGCTATCGTCCTCGGCACATGGAAGTGCCGTGGACGATGTGCCGGGACAAAGCCGCGAAGCACAGGATAAAAGCGGTAGTCGGACGGCTTTTTCTTTCGTCTCTTTCTTTTGGCCGAACAAAAGAAAGAGACCCAGGGTGCAGGGGCCGGAGGCCCCGCTAATCAATAATCAAAACAAGATTGCCACGGTCAGTGGAGTTTACCCTGAGCGTAGCCGAAGAGCCTCCCCCGCAATGACAAACGCAGCGTTGCCCCGGCGCAGGCCGGAGCCCAGTCGAACGATTTCACAAGACTTTTACAACTATCCCTGCAGCTGGATACCGGACATTCCCTGTCCGGTATGATGAACTTAATCGGGTCATGCCGATGATCAAAGCACCGCGCGCGGATAAGAACCCAACAACTTCAAAACACCCGCCTGTTTTTCCAGATCTGCCAGTGCCTGCGCGACTTTTTTATCTTCCGCATGACCAAGCAGATCAATAAAAAACACATAATCCCAAAGTCCCATCCGCGATGGCCGTGATTCCATGCGTGTCATATTGAGGCCGTTGGCTGCCAGCGGCTTGATTAAATCAAACAACAAACCGGTACGGTTCGGCCCGGACACCAATATTGACGTTTTGTCATCGCCTGATGGTGGTGTGGTTTTTCTGCCGATGACCAGAAACCGCGTGGTGTTGTCAGGATGATCCTCAATATTGCGCGCCAGATAGCTGAGTTCATAGATTTCGGCGGCAGCCTCGCCAGCAATCGCTACACTGCCCGGTTCATTGGCCGCGCGTTTCGCCGCTTCAGCATTGCTGCTGACGGCCACACGCTCGGCACTGAGCAGATTTTCATCCAGCCAGTGACGGCATTGTGCCAGTGATTGTTGATGCGAATAGACGCGGGTCACCTGGCTCAAGTCATTATCCATACCGAGCAGGTGATGATGAATGCGCAATTCAACCTCACCACTGATCTTGAGCGGTGAATTAATCAGCATATCGAGTGTATGATTGACCACACCTTCGATTGAATTTTCTATCGGCACCACACCATAATGACAGGCACCGGCTTCCACTTCGCGAAAGACCTGGTCAATACTGCCGAGCGATTCGGTCGTGATGGAATGACCGAAATGCTTGAGTGCGGCGAGTTGCGTGAACGTGCCTTCAGGACCGAGATAGGCAATCTTCAACGGTTGCTCCAGTGCCAGGCATGCCGACATGATTTCGCGAAACAGCCGTGCCATCTCTTCCTGCGCCAGCGGCCCCTGATTGTGCGCCATGATGTTGCGCAAGACCTGGGCTTCGCGTTCCGGCCGGTAGCAGCCGTCTTCACCGGCCGCCTGCTTGACCTGTGCCACTGAGGCTGCCAGCCGCGCACGCTCACTGATCAACTCCAGCAACTGCGCATCAAGTTCATCAATGCGCGCGCGCAGTTGTTCCAGTTCCTTGCCGTCCGACATTCGATGTACTCGCAGATTATGCTGTTTTAACGTTGATCAACCATTGTGGCGTTCAAAGTCGACCATGAATTCAATTAACGCATCAACGCCTGCTTCCGGCATGGCATTATAAATGCTGGCACGCATTCCACCGGTAGCACGATGGCCAATCAGTGCTGTCAAACCGACGGCCTCGGCAGCAGCGACGAACCGCGATTCCAGCGATTCATCGCGCAGACAAAAATGCACATTCATTTCAGAACGGCTGGCCGGTTCCACTTTATTGTAGTACAGGCTGCTGTTATCAATGGTTGTATAAAGCTTTTCAGCCTTGCGCTTGTTAATAGCCGCCATCGCTTCCAGACCGCCAATATCCAGTAACCAGCGAAATGTCAGCCCGGCTATGTACCAGTTAAATGTTGGCGGCGTATTCAGCATCGACTGCTGTTTTGCCTGTGCCGCATAATCATACAGACTCGGCATGTCCTGGCGCGCATGGCCGCACAAATCCTTGCGCACAATCACGATCGCCAGTCCGGCCGGACCGATATTCTTCTGCGCACCGGCAAACACCACACCAAAACGCGATACATCCAGTGGCCGCGCCAGTAAATTGGAGGTCATGTCAGTCACCAGCGGCACATCACCGACAGCGGGGATGTCCTTGAACTCGAGACCCATCAGGGTTTCATTGGCGCAGTAATAAACATAGGCGGCATCCTTGTCCAGTTGCCAGTCGGCAGGTTTGGCAATCGCCGTGTAGTCATTTGCGGCACTGTCGGTCACTGTGTTGACCTGACAAAACCGCTGCGCTTCTTCGCGCGCCTTACCGGACCAGTAACCCGTTACCAGATAATCGGCACTGCGTTTGCTGCGCAGCAAATTCAGCGGCACCATGCCGAACTGGCCACTGCCACCGCCCTGCAAAAACAGCACATGATAGTCATCGCTGATATGCAGCAATGAGCGTAAATCCGCTTCGGCCTGCGCGGCGATCTGCTTGAACTGCGGCGTACGATGTCCCATTTCCAGCACCGAAATGCCGGTGCCATTCCAGTCGAGCAATTCCGCCTGCGCCTGCTCCATTACCGGTTGCGCCAGCATTGCCGGCCCGGCACTGAAATTCCATATCCGATTCGTTGCTGACATTCCGGGCATCACTGCCTTCAATGCACTATTCTCCATTATCTGCCTCACTACCATTCGTGTTGTTATTGTCTTCGTTGTCTTCCGCTATAGCGTCAACATCACCGGCTTCGGCTTCAGTGGCAATCCGCTGCAAACCGGCCAGATGTTCATTTTCGCCCAATGCGACCAGACGTACACCCTGGGTATTACGGCCCATGGCCGATACGTCATGCACCGGTGTGCGTATCAATGTGCCGCGATCACTGATCAGCATGACTTCATCTTCTTCTGCCACTGCAATTGCACCAACAACTTCGCCATTGCGCTCGGTGGTCTTGATGGAAATCACGCCCTGATTACCGCGGCCCTTGGCCGGATAGTCCTCACAAGTCGTGCGTTTGCCATAACCATGCCAGGTTGCGGTCAATACACTGTAACCGGACAACGGTACCAGCAATGAAATCACATGCTGGCCATCACCAAGCCGGATGCCACGTACGCCGCGTGCGGTCCGCCCCATTGCACGCACCGTGGCTTCATTAAACCGGACAGCCTTGCCGGCATTGCTGAACAACATCACATCCTGTTGGCCATCAGTCAGTTCAACACCTATCAGCCGGTTATCTTCAGTCAGATCAATGGCAATAATGCCGGACGGCCGTGGCCGCGAGAATGCGGTTAATGGCGTTTTCTTTACGGTACCGTCAGCCGTTGCCATAAATACAAACTTGTCTTCAGCATATTCACGAATCGGCAACAATGTATTGATGCGTTCGTTTTCCTCCAGCGGCAACAGATTCACAATCGGCTTGCCACGTGCGGTACGGCTGGCCAGCGGCAATTCATAAACTTTCAGCCAATACAGCTTGCCGCGGCTGGAGAAACACAACACCGTATCATGGGTACTGGCGATAAAGACCTTGTCGATAAAGTCTTCATCTTTCATCGATGTTGCTGCCTTGCCACGGCCACCACGTCGTTGCGAACGATAGTCACTGATCGGCTGGCGTTTTGCATAACCGGCATGCGACAACGTTACAACCATGTCTTCTTCGGTAATCAGATCTTCCATGCTCAGATCCGAGGCATCGGTACGGATCTCGGTACGCCGTGCATCACCAAAGCGCTCGCGCAAATCAACAAACTCGTCGCGGATCACCTGCATCAGCCGTTCCGGCCGTGCAAGGATGTCCATCAGATCAGCAATCGCATCAAGTAAATCGCCGTATTCCTTGAAAATCTTGTCCTGTTCCAGACCGGTCAGGCGCTGCAGTTTCAGATCCAGGATGGCCTGTGCCTGCAGTTCGGTCAGCCGGTAACCACCGTCCTGCATGCCGTAATCTTCAGCCAGGTCTTCCGGTTTGGAAGCTTCCGCACCTGCCCGCGCCAGCATCTCGGATACCACACCCGGTGACCATAACGGTTCCAGCAAGGCCTGCCTGGCTTCCGCCGGTGACGGTGATTGCTTGATGCGTTCAATAACTTCATCAACATTGGCAAGTGCAACAGTCAGGCCTTCAAGGATATGTGCGCGGCTGCGTGCCTTGCGCAGTTCATACACTGTCCGGCGCACCACCACTTCACGCCGATGACGGATAAACGCTTTCAGTAGTTGCTTCAGGTTCAACAAGCGTGGCTGGCCATCTTCCAGCGCCACCATGTTGACACCGAACACTGTCTGCATCTGCGTCTGCTGATACAGATTGTTGATGATCACATCGGCGACTTCACCGCGCTTGAGTTCAATAACCATGCGCATGCCGTCCTTGTCAGACTCATCACGCAGTTCACGAATACCGGTGAGTTTCTTGTCCTTGACCAGATCAGCAATTTTTTCCAGCAAGCGTGCCTTGTTGACCTGATACGGCAATTCAGTAACGACAATCCGCAGCGGATTACCGTCCTCATCTTCTTCGGTATAGACGCGCGCGCGCATCACGACACGGCCGCGGCCGGTACGATAGGCTTCATGAATACCACTGGTGCCGTTAATGATGCCGGCGGTCGGAAAATCCGGGCCGGGAATCAGCTGCATCAATGCTTCAATCGGTGTCTCGGGCTCATCGACCAGTGCCAGACAGGCATTTAGTACTTCAGTCAGATTATGTGGCGGAATATTGGTCGCCATGCCGACCGCAATACCGGAACTGCCATTAACCAGCAGGTTCGGTATGCGTGCGGGCAGTACCGAGGGTTCAAACTCGGCACCGTCATAGTTCGGAGTGAAATCGACGGTTTCCTTGTCGAGATCGGCGAGCATCTCATGCGCAATGCGCGTCATGCGCACTTCGGTATAACGCATCGCCGCCGGGGCATCACCGTCGACCGAGCCGAAGTTACCCTGGCCATCGACCAGCATGTAGCGCAACGAGAACGCTTGCGCCATACGCACCATGGTGTCGTAGACCGCTGAATCACCGTGCGGGTGGTATTTACCAATAACATCGCCGACCACGCGCGCTGATTTCTTGTACGGCTTGTTCCAGTCGTTGCCGACTTCGTGCATCGCGAACAATACGCGTCGATGCACCGGCTTCAAGCCATCACGCACATCCGGCAGCGCCCGGCCGACAATTACGCTCATGGCGTAGTCCATATAGGACTGACGCATTTCGTCTTCGATATTTACAGGCGCAATCGACCGCGCGATACCACCGGGTTCAGCCATAGAAATCCTTCAGTAGAAAAGCAGAGTTAGTACGAGTAAATCATCCGTTATAGGCCTGCTGGCGGCGCAGTTGAGAACAACGCCCATCAGTGTCAGACCGCGGCCTTTTGCGCCGCTACAAAAGTCCAGAATTTTACCACAAATAGCCTCTGAAGTAGTGCTTAAGACCGGGGCTTACCGGAGTCTCCGGCAGGCCCGAATCGGAGGGATAAATCAGGCTTGTAACAGCCGCGCAAGCCGGGCCTGATCGGGCTGTTCAACGACACCGGCTTCAGTCACCAGAGCGTCAATCAGGCTGGCAGGTGTAACATCAAAGACCGGATTCCAGGCAGCAAAGCCACCAGCAGCAACCGCTTGACCGGCCACTTTCAACAATTCCTCGGGATTACGATCTTCAATCGGGATATCCGCGCCACTCGCACAGGCCATATCCACGCTACTGGTCGGTGCCACAACCATGAACCGGGCGCCATGATAACGCGCGGCAATGGCCAGTTGATAAGTGCCGATTTTATTGGCGACATCACCATTGGCGGCAACCCGATCGGCGCCGACGATTACCCATTTCACGTCGCCGTGGCTGATCAACGCGGCCGCGGCGCTGTCGGCGATCAACTGGCCCGGAATGGCGTCCTGTTGCAACTCC
Source organism: Gammaproteobacteria bacterium (assembly GCA_040905025.1). Taxonomy (GTDB): domain Bacteria; phylum Pseudomonadota; class Gammaproteobacteria; order Methylohalomonadales; family Methylohalomonadaceae; genus JBBDSJ01. The sequence goes on along the minus strand of JBBDSJ010000004.1, from coordinate 7,707 downwards.
CACGCTGTCAGCCGTGCACCCTGTAACCAGGGCCGGGTTTCAGTCGCATAAACCTGTTTGACGGCGCCACGGCCGTACAGCGTCCGTATCACGCCCAAGGCAGTACCAAAACCGCCGGTCGCCAGCGAACCGGTATTGCAGTGGGTCAGCACCGCCGGCACCGAACCGATCAAATCCGCGCCGAGTTCGCCCATACGGCGATTGGCGGCGACATCCTCGGCATGAATGCGGTTCGCCTCGGCCAGTAATGCCGGTTCCGGATCATCATCCAGTTCGGTAAACAGGGCCTGCATACGCGCCAGCGCCCAGTGCAGGTTCACGGCAGTCGGCCGGGCACCGGCCAGAATCTGCAGATCCGGCTCAATAGCTTCGCGCCAGTCCTTGTTTGCGGTCAGCCAGGCCGCACGCGCCGCCAGCACGACGCCATACGCCGCCGCAATGCCGATCGCCGGGGCACCGCGCACTACCATGTCATGAATCGCGCGCGCTACCGCTGGTGCATCATCCAGTTTTAGCCAGTCGCACGACTGTGGTAACTGGCGCTGATCCAGCAAATGCAGCGCATCATCACGCCAGACCAGCGCCCGAATGGTATCCGGCAGTTCATTGGCAGCAGTCGTGGTTTTTGCAGTAGAAGATGACATGAGCAGGCTCTGTGAATTGGGTCTGGGGCGAGTGGGCATTATACTGACTCAGGACGCTCAACCCCATGACTATTCGATGACGCAAGGGTTAAGCCCTGAAAAATCATTAGTTGGAAAATTATTACCCGGGAAATGATTAAATGGAAAATATTGATACGCTGATCTGCGCCCGCTGGGTCGTGCCGGTAATCCCGGCTGAAACGGTTTACAGCCACTATGCCGTGGCTATCGACAATGGCCGGATCATTGAACTGCTGCCAACCGACGCTGCACTGAAGAAATATCAGGCGCTGAGCGTGCAGGAGTTGAATAATCATGTGCTGATACCGGGGCTCATCAACACGCACACCCATGCGGCGATGACCTTGTTTCGCGGCATGGCTGACGATTTGCCACTGATAACCTGGCTGCAGGATCACATCTGGCCGGCCGAACAAAAATGGATCGCACCCGGTTTCGTTGAAGACGGCACCCGCCTGGCGGTCGCCGAAATGCTGCGTGGCGGTATCACCTGCTTCAATGATATGTACTTTTTCCCGGATCACACGGCCAAGGTCGCCGCCGAAACCGGCATGCGCGCCAGTGTCGGTTTGATCATTATTGATTTTCCGACCGCCTGGGCAAAAGACGCCGATGAATATTTATTCAAGGGTCAGGAAGTCCATGACCGCTTCAAGCACGAACCGCTGATAACCACCGCGTTCGCACCACATGCACCGTATACCGTCTCCGATGAACCGCTGCAGCGTATTGCGACGCTGGCCGAGGAACTCGATATCCCGATTCACATGCACGTACATGAAACCGCGTTCGAGGTTGAGCAAAGTGTTGAGAACTGCGGCATGCGACCGCTGGCACGGCTGCAGGAACTGGGCTTGTTGAATGAGCGTCTGCTCGCCGTGCACATGACGCAATTACAGGCCGAAGAAATCGATCTGGTCGCCAAATACGGCGTGCACGTATTGCATTGCCCGGAATCCAACCTGAAACTGGCGAGCGGTTTCTGTCCGGCACATGCCTTACAAGCCGCCGGCGTCAATGTCGCACTGGGGACTGATGGTGCTGCCAGTAACAACGATCTGGATCTACTTGGCGAAGCGCGCACTGCCGCGCAGCTTGGCAAGGCCGTAGCCAATGATCCCACCGCGGTATCGGCCTGGCGCGCGCTGGAAATGGCCACCATCAACGGTGCCCGCGCATTGGGCCTGGATAATAAAATCGGCTCACTGGAAGTCGGCAAGGCCGCCGATATTACTGCGATTGATTTAATGCAACCGGCGACACAACCGGTCTATGATCCGGTCTCGCAGCTTATCTATGCCGCCAGCCGCCAGCAAGTCAGTGATGTCTGGGTCAATGGCAAACCGTTACTCGCTGATAGCGAGCTGACAACGCTGGATGTGGAAGGACTGATTGAAATTGCTGAAGACTGGAGAGTGAAAATCACCAACCTGTAGGAGCCTGGCTCTACCAGGCGAACAATTTTGTATCCCGCCATTCTACCGCTCGTCTGTAGGAGCCTGCTTTAGCAGGCGAATAATGCTACCTCACCATTCGCGCGGTAAACCGCGCTCCTACATTCCTATGCAAGTGCATTTATTGAGTCAACTTCCCATCCCACTGATTGATAATCGCACAGAACAATTCCGCCGTTTTCTTGGCATCATAAAGTGCTGCATGCGCACGTTCGTTTTCCCATTCAATCCCGGCAGCTTCAATCGCGCGCGCCAGTACGGTCTGGCCATAGGCAAGCCCTGACAGGGAGACGGTGTCAAACGTACTGAACGGATGAAACGGACAGCGTTTGATGCCACAGCGTTCAACAGCGGCATTCAAAAAACCCAGATCAAATGCCGCATTATGACCCACGAGAATCGCACGCTTGCATTCATGCTGTTTCATCAGTGTGCGAATGGGCTTGAAAATCCTTCCCAGTGCATCATTCTCATTAATGGCCGGACGTAACGGATGAAACGGATCGATACCATTGAACTCAATAGCGGCTTTTTCGATATTCGCGCCTGCAAACGGCTTGACGTGATAACCGACACTTTCATGCACTTGCCAGACGCCATTACTGTCCGGCAATACCATCACCGCCGCGATTTCCAGCAGCGCATCGGTCTTGTTGTTGAAGCCACCGGTTTCAACATCGACAATCACCGGCAGAAAACCACGAAAGCGATCCTTGACCAGACTGATGGTGGCATCCGTTTCAGACGCTGTATTCATTAAGGGTTCAGTATTCAAAAAGGGTTCAGTATTCAAACTCGTTCACTTGCTTCGGTAAATTTCCACGGCAAGACTTGTCCGGCCATCATCGGCACCAGCACATCATTACCACAAGGTAAATCATTCGGCACCTGCCAGCTTTCGCGTTGCAGCGTGACGGTACCGGTATTGCGCGGCAACCGGTAAAAATCCGCGCCGCGTTCACTGGCAAACGCCTGCAAGCGATCCAGAGCGCCGGCCTGTTCAAAAATATCGGCATAAAGCTCCAGTGCAGTATGCGCTGTATACATGCCGGCACAACCGCAGGCATTCTCCTTGGCCGTACGGGTATGCGGCGCGCTGTCGGTGCCAAGAAAAAATTTCGAACTAGCACTGGTTGCGGCATTAATCAGGGCTTCACGATCACGTTCGCGTTTCAGAATCGGCAAACAGTAATGATGCGGCTTGATACCACCGGCCAAAATCGCATTACGATTCATATGCAGATGTTGTGGCGTAATCGTCGCGGCGAGGCGATCCGGGCCACTGGCAACAAACTCTGCTGCCACCGCTGTCGTAATATGTTCAAGTACAACGCGCAAACTGGTGAATTCATCCAGCAACGGTGCCAGCACCTGTTCGATAAAGACTTTTTCACGATCAAAAATATCGACATGTTCATCGGTAACTTCACCATGAATCAGTAACGGCAGATCCGCTTCCTGCATGGCTTCAAGTGCGGCATAAACATTGCGCATTGCGCGTACGCCACTGTCGGCATTGGTCGTCGCACCGGCCGGATAATATTTCACGGCATGGACAAAGCCGCTGGCCTGTGCGGCGTGAATCTCGTCTGCCGTGGTTTTCTCGGTCAAATACAGCGTCATCAACGGTTCAAAATCGACCCCTTTCGGCAACGCCGCCAGAATCCGTTCGCGATAGGCCGCGGCATCGGCCACCGTGACGACTGGCGGCTGCAGGTTCGGCATGACAATCGCGCGAGCAAACTGGCGTGCCGTGTCGCGGACAACGGCAAACAGCGTATCGCCGTCGCGCAGGTGCACGTGCATGTCGTCTGGGCGGGTAATGGTCAGTTGCTGCATGGAAACGCGGTAATCTCGAATACGCTACGCGGTTACTGGGGACTCATTACAAGGTACCACAACTGCCCAATCCAGTCCCGGCATAAGTGATACCACCCGTCCTGGCATAACTCATAGCACATCGATCTAAATCCCGGCCGGCGAACGCGTTATACTACCGGCAAATCAGTATTACGAGAGGAAAATCCCATGGCTTTACAACTCGGCGATATCGCACCGGATTTCGAGGCCGATACCACGGCCGGCAAAATCCGCTTTCATGACTGGATTGGTGACTCCTGGGCGGTACTGTTCTCGCACCCGAAAGACTACACACCGGTCTGCACCACCGAACTCGGCTACACCGCCAGGCTCAAACCGGAATTCGACAAGCGTGGCGTCAAGGTGATCGGCCTGTCGGTCGATCCGCTGGATGACCATCACGGCTGGAGCAAGGACATTGAAGAAACCCAGGGCGCGGCGGTGAACTTCCCGATGATTGCCGACCCGGATCGCAAGGTCGCGGATCTGTACGGCATGATTCATCCGAATGCCAGCGATACGCTGACCGTACGCTCGGTTTTCATCATCGATCCAAACAAGAAGATCCGGCTGACCATGACCTACCCGGCCAGTGCCGGCCGCAACTTCAATGAAATCCTGCGCGTGATCGACTCACTGCAACTCACCGACCAGCACAAGGTGGCAACCCCGGTGAACTGGCAGCCAGGCGACGACTGCATTATCGTCCCCGCAGTTTCCGATGAAGACGCCAAACAGTTATTCCCGCAGGGCTGGAAAACCCTCAAGCCCTACCTCCGCATCGTCAAACAACCGGGTAAATAGCTTCAACCCACTCCACTCGCACGTTTCAGGAGCGAATGGAGTGAGGGCCATCCACCTACAACCCGTAGCGTTCTGATTCCTCTCTCCCTTTGGGAGAGACTGAGTGAGGGCCCATCCACACACAACGCGCAGCGTGCTGATTCCTCTCTCCCTCTGGGAGAGACTGAGTGAGGGCCCATCCACACACAACGCGCAGCGTGCTGATTCCTCTCTCCCTCTGGGAGAGACTGAGTGAGGGCCCATCCACACACAACGCGCAGCGTTCAAACCAAACCACAGTGAACTTCCCACACTTGAGTTCTGCCACCCGGCGACTATAATTACATTATAATTACATCAGGCAGCAAGCATGGACAAGCTGAACTTCATCTGGGACGAACAGAAGTCTGCACTCAATCTGCAGAAACATGGCGTAAGCTTCGCCGAAGCCGAAACGGTATTTTATGACGAGTTTGCCCGTTTGATTGCAGATCCTGAACACTCTGATAATGAAGAGCGTTTTATTCTACTGGGTCTTGGTACAAAACTGCGCCTGTTAATTGTGTGCCATTGTTACAAGGAAACCGAGCAGACAATACGAATCATCTCGGCACGAAAAGCCAGCCGTAACGAACAGCGTTTATATGAGAAATTCAGCCATGAAAGATAATTATGATTTCTCACAATCTGTAAAAAACCCGTATGCAAAACAAATCAAGAAACAGATCACGATTCGTATCGATGAAGAAACTATCCAGTATTTCAAAAAGCTGGCTGAAGACAAAGGCATCCCCTACCAAAGCCTGATTAATTTATATCTTCGGGATTGCGCCAACTCGGGACGCAAGCTTAAAACGAAATGGGGCTAGCTTGACAACGAATTCAGAGTATTGCTGATTGGGATAGATGGTGGCGTAAAACTTGAGTCTGCCGAAGCCGCAGACATGGATGAAATTTTCAGACTGATTGACGGCATGCCGATGCGGCAAACAGAAATGCTTGATAAATGACAACCGTCATTTATCAAGGCCTGGGTAAAAATTTAATGCTTGAGTATCACGTACAGGGCATGAACGACACCGGGAATAAAGCCAAGCAGCGTCAGTAATATATTCAACCAAAAGTGGCCAGTAGGACCTACTTCCAGAAATACACCAAGTGGTGGCAAAAGAATAGCGCAGATAATTTTAATCGGGTCTGTTACGGTCACAGCCATAGATGATGCTCCAAAAGTAAAATTAATTTAAAGTTTTACACTAATATCAGATACTTTACATGTCTGTACGGCATCGCACATGCCTGTATTTACATCTTGCTCCATACAGACGGCCCGGTTAGCCCGCTGCTCCTACTGGTCGTACTGGTCGTACTGCTGACCTGCGCCACACTGCCGGCACACCGCCTTTTATCGGGTCGCTATTAGTATTTTCATTTTCTGTAAAGGCTGTAGATGATCATGAAGCGCCTAACTCAAAAATAATTATTCAACTGATGTGAACGTATTTGCCTTACCAAATTTATTTTCTCTATGCCAATGTAAAAATCCAGGATGTGGTCGTTGCGCATGACGGTCTGGCAAGCGTATGGATTGCCCCGGCTTTAACAGCTGCATCATTTCATGCGGGATTTTTTGTTCTGCAACAATTAACCGATAGTGATCATCTAAAGTTATCAGTCCACGATCAAACAGCCAGTGTACTGTACCAGTAAGCGCCAGACCATTGCGAAGCGAATCGGGACCGCTAGCCTCTACAGGACGTATATGTGCAGCTTCTACTTCTGGCCGACCACCGCCATTTGTCAAGCACAGGCCGGTAATCGCACATGTGTTATTGTAAGCAAGACGTACTTGGCGTTGAAACGCACGATCTCGAAAACGGCGGCGAATAAGCTGTTCAATAATAGGATGCTCCTCAGCCACTGCGGCATCAGGCTTTTCCCATGGTTCAGTAACATTCAAAAATCCTACTTGTAAAATTAGCTGAAACTCTTCATCTGGCAAATTACGTACCGCACGACCGAAAGCACCCTTGTTGGTGGTTCCGTCTGCTTTACGGAGCTGCGATTCATAGTAATGATTACTCTCTCGAAACGGTACCGGACGATCAAACTCCAGATAGCCAGTAATCTCAGCATAATAATGGTCTTTGTTCGTGGAATCCGGATAGATTGCTTTGATTTGTGCGACTGCAAAATATGATTACCGCCCACCAGAGCTTAAAACTCCATCATCACGACGTGGCTCATAGTAGATAATCCAATCTCCTATTGCTGCTTCAATCTGCTTAAGATAACTACGTGGGAAATGGTATTGCTTTTCAGGCAGATCGTTATAGCGACTGCCAGGCGATAAGGTTAGGATCGCTTTCATAAATTTCTGGAGAAACTGAGTGTCAATAAATTCACCTATCACCCCACCAACTTCGGAAAACTTGCCTGCAGCCCATCGATCACAAACTGCATTGCCAATGCCGCGAGTACGATGCCCATCAAGCGCGTGATCACATTGGTGCCGGTTTCACCGAGGACTTTCTGAATCCGGCCGGCGCTGAAGAACATGATGAGTGTGATCACAAGCACGGCAACAGTGACACCAAGCACAATCCAGGTACCGTACTCACCACCCTGATCGCTGAGCAGCATGACGGTGGTCAATGCGCCGGGACCGGAGATCAGCGGGATAGCGAGCGGGAATACGGAGATGTCAGCACGGTGGGCAGCTTCACGCTGTTCCTGTACGGTGGTGGTGCGCAGGCCGGAGTTACGTACAAACAGCATGTCGACGGCGATCAGGAACAGCAACAATCCCCCGGCAATCCGGAACGCCGGCATGCCGATGCCGAGCACACCGAGTACCGCGCTGCCGAACAATGTAAAGACCGCCAGTAGTCCGCCGGCGATGAGAATACTTTTAATCGCCGTGCGGCGGCGCTGTTCCGGGGTTT
>JBBDSJ010000003.1:0-2267 GCA_040905025.1 Gammaproteobacteria bacterium | reverse complement strand
GAAAAAGCGCAGTGTATAGCGAATCTGCCGTTACACGGCCCCGCATTTTGAGTCCACCTTCAACGCCCATTCGTATATTTTATGGCGGCAAATGCAGTAATTTTGAGACCGCTTCTAATCTGGTCACTTGCACAATCCGGGTGCAGGTGGTTAGATTCCGGTCTGAAACAGGCCGGGGATATCCTGGCAAGCACCATTTATCCATTCGTTTCCAGTATGAACATGAATACTTCAGCATCACACTTGCTTGGGCTGTTGTTGCTGACAACACTCCTGGCCGGTTGTGGCAAACAATCTCCTGCTGACTGGCCCGCGTTACCCACCGATGCCGTCATTCTTGCCTTCGGTGACAGCCTGACCTACGGCACCGGTGCACGACGCGACAGCAGCTACCCGGCAGAACTACAACGGCTCAGTCAGCGGCAGGTTATCAATGCCGGTATCTCCGGTGAGTTGTCTGCCGATGGTCTGGCGCGTCTGCCCGACTTGCTGAACAAGCATCAACCGGACTTGATGATCCTGTGTCATGCCGGTAATGATATTTTGCGGAAAAAAGACGAACAGCAAACGGCAACCAATCTGCGCCGCATGATTGCACTGGCAAAGGAGCGCAATGTCCAGGTGGTCATGCTGGGCGTGCCGGCGTTTGGTCTGCGAATGCAAACCGCTGATTTCTATGACGATATCGCGGCTGATGCCGGGATTTTGTACCTGCCGGATCTGGTCAGCGAAGTGCTCGCGGAACGCCGGTACAAGTCTGACAGCGTCCATCCCAATGCGGCCGGATACAAGGTCATGGCAGAGGCCATCCACGCGGCGCTGCGCGAAACCGGCGCTTTACCGTAGCCATCCGGTTCTCCCTCATCACTGGTCGCCTGCCGCCTGTTTATGAGAAGATAGCGGCCTGTTCCCATACTTATAGCAAAGGTTAATCTCAATGAAACATGCAGTTCTCCCGATACTCCTGGCTGCAAGCCTGGTATCCGTTCCGCTCACCGCAGCCGAACTCGACACTGATAAACAGAAATTCAGCTACGCGCTTGGTGGCCAGATTGGCAATAACGTCAAACAGCAAGGCGTTGATGTGGATACCGATGCCTTTGTTGAAGGCATGCGTGACGTTTTGAATGACGCTGAAATGCAGCTCACCCCGGAGCAAATGCAGCAGGCAGCGCAGAGTTACCAGAAAACCCTGCAGGCAGAACGTGATGCAAAAGGCGGCGATAATGCCAAAGTCGGCAGTGATTTTCGTGCCCGCAACAAAACCGCTGAAGGTGTCAAGGAAACGGCCAGCGGTATTCAGTACAAGGTGGTCGAGAGTGGCAGTGGCGCTCAGCCTTCAGCAGATAGCGAAGTGACTGTGCATTATCGTGGCAAACTGATCGATGGTGAGGAATTTGACAGCTCCTACAGCCGCGGCGAACCGGCCACTTTCAAGGTCGATCAGGTTATCAAGGGCTGGCAGGAAATCCTGCCGATGATGAAAGAAGGCGATAAATGGCAAATTGTCATTCCGCCGGATCTTGCCTATGGCGAGCGCGGCGCCGGTGCATCAATCGGCCCGAATGAAACCCTGATTTTTGATGTTGAACTCATCAAGGTTGAATCCTGAGCGTTGATCCCGCCCGGTAAGACACTAACCCCGGCCAGGCAGGCTTCAGCCTGCCTGGCCAGCTTGTGTTATCCCGCCTGGCTTATTAATCCCGAAACGTCAATGCCGGTTTGACTGTTGCAGCTGGACGTACAGTCGCATCGGTTAACAAGGCACGTATGGCCTGCGCTATAACGTATGGCTCATCCAGATGCACCATATGACCACTATGTTCGGCAATAACATGCTGCCCCAGCGGGCTTTGTGCTGCCAGTTCCGACTGCATGGCTTTCCATTGCGCTTCACGTGCATCACCCAACGGGTCTTGCGACCAGACCCGTTTCCCACGGCTGATAACAGTCAGTGGCAATATGGGCAATGCACCGGCCCTGTTCACTTCAGTTGCACTATGGGTAAAGTTGGCGAGTTCGTTTTCGCGGGTGTACAACGCCTTGCGGTTGCCAAGCAACGCAAGAATATAGGGCTGCACATCTTGCGGATACTTCTTGATGATATCGATGTTGGCCAACATCGTAACCATCCGCGGCTTGCCGATACGTCGGCGCTGGACAGTAGCATCTGACAGACGCTGCGCCTGTTCGGTATGCGAAGCGTCAACCAGCACCAGAGCAGCCACATTTTCCGGATGCTGTTTGGCGTAATATTGCATGTTGTA
>JBBDSJ010000002.1:10454-14010 GCA_040905025.1 Gammaproteobacteria bacterium | reverse complement strand
CCAATCGTTCCCACATTTACATGCGGCTTGTTGCGTTCGAATTTTTCCTTAGACACGGCTCACCTCTTCTAAAATCGTACTGTTTAAACTGATTCAGTTGACTGTTGTTTATTGATTCTTTGAAATCAGGCCCTCGGCAATATTGGCCGGGACTTCATTGTATTTGCTGAATTCCATTGCATAGGTTGCACGTCCCTGGGTACCGGAACGCAGATCGGTGGAATAGCCGAACATTTCCGATAACGGCACTTCGGCATTGATAATCTTGCCGGCAGCCGAATCGTCGGTACCCATGACAATACCGCGACGACGGTTCAGGTCGCCGGTGACAGTACCGAGATAATCTTCCGGGGTAACCACTTCAACCTTCATGACCGGTTCAAGCAACACTGGTTTACCCAGCTTGACACCGTCCTTGAAACCCATTGAACCGGCAATCTTGAATGCCATTTCATTGGAGTCGACTTCATGAAAAGAGCCATCAAACAGGGTGACCTTGACATCTACTACCGGGTAACCGGCAATAATGCCGTTCTTCATCTGTTCCTGAATGCCCTTGTCGACAGCCGGAATATATTCTTTTGGTACAGTGCCACCAACGATGGCATTGACGAATTCATAACCGAGACCTGACTCCATCGGTTCAATCTTGAGCACAACATGACCATATTGACCACGACCACCGGACTGGCGCACAAACTTGCCTTCGGCTTTTTCAACCGGCTTGCGGATAGTTTCGCGATAGGCAACCTGTGGCTTGCCAACGTTGGCCTCCACCTTGAATTCGCGCTTCATGCGGTCAACAATAATTTCCAGATGCAATTCACCCATACCGGAAATAATCGTCTGGCCTGATTCTTCGTCAGTATGCACGCGGAATGACGGATCTTCCTGCGCCAGCTTGTTCAGCGCGATACCCATCTTTTCCTGGTCGGCCTTGGTCTTCGGCTCGACCGCAACAGAAATCACCGGATCCGGGAATTCCATACGCTCCAGCGTAATGACGTTATTGACATCACACAGCGTATCGCCCGTGGTCACATCTTTCAGACCCACTGCGGCCGCAATTTCGCCGGCGCGGACTTCCTTCAACTCTTCGCGGGTGTTTGCATGCATCTGCAAAATACGGCCAATACGTTCTTTCTTGCCCTTGACCGGGTTATAGACCGTGTCGCCTGATTTCAGCACACCGGAATACACACGGAAAAATGTCAATGAGCCAACAAACGGGTCAGTGGCAATCTTGAACGCCAGTGCCGCATACGGTTCATCATCAGAGGAATGGCGCACAGCCTCGGTATCCTTGCCATCATCAAGGAGACCCTTGATGGGCGGTACATCATTCGGCGCCGGCATGTAGTCAATCACCGCATCCAGCATCGCCTGCACGCCTTTGTTTTTAAAGGCAGATCCACAAACCACCGGGACAATTTCATTGGCGAGGGTACGCAGACGAATGCCTTTCTTGATGGACTCGTCATCCAGATCAGTGTTCTCCAGATAGGCTTCCATCAATTCTTCAGAAGCTTCGGCTGCAGCTTCCACCATCTGTTCGCGGTATTTGGCAGCTTCGTCCTGGAGCTCGGCCGGGATATCACGCTCGTCATAGTTCATGCCGGCGGTTTCGTCATCCCAGTAGATTGCCTTCATCCGGACCAGATCAATAACGCCGGCAAAATTGTCTTCGGCACCAATCGGTAACTGAATCGGCACCGGAAATGCGCCCAGACGCTCTTTAATCTGCTTCACGGCGCGATAAAAATCGGCACCGACACGATCCATCTTGTTCACAAAGGCCAGCCGCGGTACGTGATACTTGTTGGCCTGCCGCCAGACCGTTTCCGACTGCGGTTGCACACCACCGACCGCACAAAACACCATGCAGGCACCATCGAGTACGCGTAATGAACGTTCGACTTCAATCGTGAAGTCAACGTGGCCGGGCGTATCAATAATATTGATACGATGTTCCGGATACTGCTTGTCCATGCCCTGCCAGAAACAGGTGGTCGCAGCAGATGTGATCGTGATACCACGCTCCTGCTCCTGTTCCATCCAGTCCATGGTGGCTGCACCGTCATGCACTTCGCCCATCTTGTGCGAAACACCGGTGTAAAACAGGATACGCTCGGTGGTCGTGGTTTTGCCGGCATCGATATGCGCGGAAATACCAATGTTCCGATAGCGTTCAATAGGGGTCTTGCGTGGCACGTCTATTAACCTTGTTTATATAACTGTTACTAAAAGAATTCTGTCTGCAACTACCAACGGTAATGCGAGAAGGCCTTGTTAGCCTCCGCCATCCGGTGGGTGTCTTCGCGCTTCTTGATGGCATTGCCACGGCTGTCAGCAGCGTCCAGCAGTTCACCGGCAAGCCGTGAACCCATATCTTTTTCGCCGCGAGCCTTGGAGGCATCCACAATCCAGCGCATGGCCAGTGCCATACTGCGATCGCTACGGACTTCGACCGGGATCTGGTAGGTCGCGCCACCGACACGGCGGGATTTGACTTCCACTACCGGCCGGACATTGTCCAGTGCCTGCTTGAAAATCTCGACCGGCTCACTTTTACCCTTGGCCTCGATATTACCCAGCGCGCCATAGACAATGCGTTCAGCAACAGATTTTTTACCGCCCAGCATCAACATGTTGATGAACTTGGCAATCGACTGCTCGCCGAACTTGGGATCCGGCAAAATTTCACGCTTGGTGGCAACTCGACGTCTGGACATGACTTAAATTTCCTGGCTCAACCTTATATTTATGTAAGCGGTAATCTTGAATAGGTCAGTAATGCGGACTTAGCCTTTCGGCCGTTTCGCACCGTACTTGGAACGGCCCTGACGGCGATCCTTGACGCCCGAGGTGTCAAGGGTGCCGCGCACAGTGTGATAGCGCACACCCGGCAAATCCTTGACGCGGCCACCACGGATAAGAATCACGGAATGCTCCTGAAGATTATGACCTTCACCGCCGATGTAAGTAGTCACTTCCATACCATTGGTCAGGCGTACACGGGCAACTTTACGCAATGCCGAGTTCGGCTTTTTCGGCGTCGTGGTATACACACGGGTGCAGACACCGCGCTTTTGCGGGCAGCTCTGCAATGCCGGGACGTTGCTTTTTACCCGCTGGCGTTTGCGCGGTTTGCGAACCAATTGGTTGACTGTCGCCATAATCTCTCAAATCCGGTTACATTAAATTATCAAAATCGCTGAAAAGCCCGTCCGGAACCTGTCAGGTTTGTAAAAACAAGCAACACCGCGCCCTGGCGCAGTGCCTGTATATGCAGTGCCTGTATATTAGGAATTCAGCAGTGGATACGGAGCCACTTGGCCGCTGCAGCCTTTTCCCTCGCTCATGAAGGAAGTACTCCAGGGTCGTTGCTCAATCTACCGTCCCGGCAATCCCGCCAGGCTGCTCAAGCACCTTCGTGCAGGTGCCCCATAAATCTGTAAAATTTTAGTGAAAAATACCGTGATTGACTGAAATGGCTTCAGCCCGTCAAAAGAGGCGGAATTCTACGGTCTGGGACGCAAGCCTGTCAAGCAAGCAT
>JBBDSJ010000002.1:0-10354 GCA_040905025.1 Gammaproteobacteria bacterium | reverse complement strand
CCGTCAAAAGAGGCGGAATTCTACGGTCTGGGACGCAAGCCTGTCAAGCAAGCATGCAGTCTCCAGCCTGAGGAATCTCGAATTAATTCAGAGATTCCTGCAGTACAGGGAAGTACTGCCATTTTCCGGTCACATAAGTGACTGGAAAATGAAGAGAATTGAAAATCACATTTTCAATATTGCGTCCTTTGCTTCGTGACCGCTACATCCCTGTAGCACTGCTCGTGCTCTGGGAATTCATGGATGAATTATTCAGAGCTTCCTTGAATTATGCCGACCACGCCGGCACTTGGCCGGGGTGGTCGGTATTTCATTAGCCCTGCTGGCTGGCCGCATCTTCGCTGACCGAATCCGACCCGGTTTCACTCATTTCCGCAGCAATTTCTATCTGTTGCTCGGTCACAGGTGGCAACGATGCCCGCAGCTGCCGCTCCAGGTGGTGCGCCAGACCGGTGCCGCCAGGAATCAACCGGCCGACGATGACGTTTTCCTTGAGTCCACGCAGATCGTCGCGCTTGCCGTTGACGCTGGCTTCGGTCAGTACCCGGGTCGTTTCCTGGAATGAGGCGGCGGAAATGAATGATTCCGTCGACAACGATGCCTTGGTAATGCCCAGCAAGACCGGCTCCCAGGTTGCCGGTTGTTTGCCCGCCGCTGTTGCGCGCTCGTTTTCCTCAAGCACCCGTGGCCGCTCAACCTGCTCACCTTTCAGGAAATCAGTGTCACCCGGGTCCGTAATCTCGGCCTTGCGCAGCATCTGGCGAACAATGACTTCAATATGCTTGTCATTGATCTTCACACCCTGGAGCCGATAAACCTCCTGCACTTCGTTGGCGATATGTGCCGTCAATGCATGCACACCCATCAGGCGCAGAATATCGTGCGGTGTGGGCGGGCCATCGACAATCGGCTCACCTTTTTCAACATGTTCACCTTCGAACACGCTGACGTTACGCCATTTCGGGATCAGTTCCTCATGCGTCTCACCACCATCTGCCGGCGTGATCACTATCCGCTGTTTGCCCTTGGTGTCCTTGCCGAAGCTCAGAATACCGCTGATTTCCGCCAATACTGCCGGTTCTTTCGGTTTGCGTGCTTCAAACAGATCCGCTACGCGTGGCAGACCACCGGTAATATCACGGGTTTTCGCAGATTCCTGCGGCAACCGCGCGATAATGTCACCGACCTTGGCCACAACACCTTGTTCAACAGTAATCACCGATTTTGGCGGCAACATATAATGCGCCGGCAGTTCGGTACCGGGGATATTCAACTCCTTGCCATTACCATCCACCAGCTTGACCATCGGGCGCAGATCCTTGGCGCTACTGCCGCGTTGCTTCGGATCGGTAATGACCATGGTCGACAGGCCGGTAATTTCATCAGTCTCGCGATTCACGGTGACACCATCGACGATATCCGAGAACTGTACGGTACCGGCCACTTCGGTAATCACCGGGTGCGTATGCGGATCCCATGTCGCGATCACCTGACGCGGCTCAACCTTGTCGCCATCGGCTGCTGACAGAATGGCACCATAAGGGATTTTGTAGCGTTCACGATCACGACCAACATCATCCTGCACCACGATTTCACCCGAGCGGGAGATGACAATATCCTTGCCGGATTCCTGATGCAGCAGCTTGACGTTCTGCAACCGCGCGGTACCGCCGTTCTTGACTTCGATATTGCTGACGGTCGCCGCTCGCGAGGCTGCACCACCAATATGGAACGTGCGCATGGTCAGCTGGGTACCCGGTTCACCAATCGACTGCGCTGCCACGACCCCGACAGCCTCACCGATGTTGACCAGGTGACCACGGCCAAGGTCACGGCCATAACATGCCGCGCAGATACCGTAACGGGTCTCGCAGGTGATCGGGGAACGCACCAGTACTTCATCAACACCCAGTTCTTCGAGGGTAGCGACCATCTTCTCATCCAGCAGCGTCCCGGCAGGTGCCACAACTTTGTCACTGGTCGCCGGTTTGGCATCCTGTGCCAGTACCCGGCCCAAAACCCGCTCGCTCAACGGCTCGACGATGTCGCCGCCTTCAACCAGCGGTGTCATAAGTACACCTTCGGCCGTACCGCAGTCATCTTCAGTGACGACCAAATCCTGTGACACATCCACCAGACGCCGGGTCAGATAACCGGAATTTGCCGTTTTTAATGCCGTATCGGCCAGACCTTTACGCGCACCGTGGGTGGAAATGAAGTACTGCAACACATTCAGGCCTTCACGGAAATTTGCCGTGATCGGCGTTTCGATAATCGAGCCGTCCGGTTTTGCCATCAGACCACGCATACCCGCAAGCTGGCGAATCTGCGCCGCACTGCCGCGGGCGCCGGAGTCGGCCATCATGAAAATCGAGTTGAACGATGTCTGCCGGACTTCATGGCCATCCTTGTCCTTGACGATATCAACGCCGAGCTTGTCCATCATGGCCTTGGCCACCTGATCGTTGGTGCGTGACCAGATATCGACGACTTTATTGTAGCGCTCACCGTTGGTAATCAGGCCGGACGCATATTGATCCTCGAAGCTCTTCACCTGATCTTCGGCCTTGTCGATAATTGATTCTTTCTCATCCGGCACGACCATATCATCAACACCAATAGAAATGCCGGCACGAGTCGAATAGGTGAAACCGGTATACATCAACTGATCCGCAAACACGACCGTCGCTTTCAAACCGAGTTCACGATAAGCAGTATTGATCAAGCCGGAGACCGCCTTTTTGGTCATAACCTTGTTGAAATGATCAAAGCCCAGCCCGTCCGGCATTATCCGCGACAGCAATGCACGGCCGGCGGTGGTTTCAACCCGCCGGGTGTTTGCTTGCAGTTCACCGTTTTCATCGCGCAGCACCTCACGTATACGCACCTGGATTTTGGCATGCAAATCCAGTACGCGGGTTTCATAAGCACGATGGACTTCATTAATATCAGCGAATTTCATGCCGGTACCGCGTGCAGCGGCGGATTCACGTGTCATGTAATACAGGCCCAATACCACGTCCTGGGTTGGCACAATGATCGGCTCACCATTAGCCGGCGACAATACGTTATTGGTAGCCATCATTAACGTACGCGCTTCCAGCTGCGCTTCTACCGACAATGGCACATGCACGGCCATCTGGTCTCCGTCAAAGTCGGCATTGAATGCGGTACAAACCAGCGGATGCAACTGGATCGCCTTGCCTTCGATCAATAACGGCTCGAATGCCTGGATACCGAGTCGATGCAACGTCGGTGCACGGTTCAGCATGACCGGATGTTCCCGGATTACATCTTCAAGAATATCCCAGACTTCCGGGCCTTCGCGCTCAACCAGTTTCTTCGCGGCCTTGATGGTCGTGGCCAGACCACGGCGTTCGAGCTTCGAGAAGATAAACGGCTTGAACAGTTCCAGCGCCATCTTCTTCGGCAGACCGCACTGATGCAGTTTCAGTGTCGGGCCGACAACAATCACGGAGCGGCCGGAATAGTCAACGCGTTTGCCAAGCAGATTCTGACGGAAACGGCCCTGCTTGCCCTTGATCATGTCAGCCAGCGATTTGAGCGGCATTTTATTCGTACCGGTAATCGCGCGGCCACGACGGCCATTGTCGAGCAATGCATCGACGGATTCCTGCAGCATGCGCTTTTCATTACGGATAATGATGTCCGGCGCGCTCAGGTCCAATAATCTTTTCAGGCGGTTATTACGGTTGATGACGCGGCGGTATAAATCGTTCAAATCCGATGTTGCAAACCGGCCACCTTCGAGCGGCACCAGCGGTCGCAATTCCGGCGGCAAGACCGGCAACACTTTCAGCACCATCCACTCCGGCTTGTTGCCGGAACGCTGGAAGGCTTCGAGTAACTTCAGCCGCTTGGACAACTTGCGCAGCTTGGTCTCCGAATTGGTTGCCGGGATCTCGGCCCGCAGACGCTCAACCTCGCCATTGATATCAATCGTCTTCAGCAGTTCATTGACCGCCTCGGCACCCATGCGGGCATCGAACTCGTCACCGTACTGCTCAATAGCTTCAAGGTACTGTTCTTCAGTCATCAACTTGCCACGTTCAAGCTCGGTCATACCGGGCTCAACGACTACATAGGCTTCAAAATACAGCACGCGCTCGATTTCACGCAGCGTCATATCCAGCAACAGGCCCATGCGTGACGGTAAAGACTTCAAATACCAGATATGCGCGACCGGTGAGGCCAGTTCAATATGCCCCATGCGCTCACGCCGCACCTTGGTCAGCGTCACCTCAACACCGCACTTCTCACAGATCACGCCGCGATGCTTCATGCGCTTGTATTTGCCGCACAGACATTCGTAATCCTTGACCGGACCAAATATTTTGGCGCAGAACAAGCCATCACGTTCCGGCTTGAAGGTGCGGTAGTTAATGGTTTCCGGCTTTTTTACCTCGCCAAACGACCATGATCGGATCTTTTCCGGTGATGCCAGCGCAATGCTGATGGCATCAAATTCTTCGACTTCAGTCTGTTGCTTGAGTAAATTCAGCAAGTCTTTCATGATCGTTTACCTCCAAAAAGCGGCTGCTCGCATACGCACCGTGAATAAGGGTTGGCACTCTGACGTGGTGCACTCGCATGCTGACCGCTCATGAGTTTTGCTCCAGTTCAATATCAATACCGAGGGACCGTATTTCTTTCAGCAACACATTGAAAGATTCGGGCATACCGGCTTTCATGGTGTGATCACCATCGACAATGCTCTTGTACATCTTGGTACGGCCATTAACGTCATCCGACTTGACCGTCAGCATTTCCTGTAATGTGTAAGCCGCGCCATAAGCCTCCAGCGCCCAGACTTCCATTTCACCGAAACGCTGACCACCGAACTGCGCCTTGCCACCCAGCGGCTGCTGGGTAACCAGTGAGTACGGACCGGTTGAACGCGCATGCATCTTGTCATCGACAAGGTGGTTCAGTTTCAGCATATACATGTAACCAACGGTCACCTCACGCTCAAACGGATCGCCCGTACGACCATCATGCAGAACGGTCTGACCGGATATTGGCAAATCAGCCAGTTCCAGCATTTGCTTGATTTCAGCTTCACTGGCACCATCAAATACCGGCGTCGACATCGGCACACCTTCTTTCAGGTTGTCCGCCAGACGCAGAATTTCCTCATCAGAAAACTCCGACAGGTCTTCCTGCTTGCCGCTGGTGTTGTATACCTTGCCAAGAAAATCACGCATATCGTTCAGCTGAGTCTGTTGTTCAAGCATGCGGCCAATCTTGTCGCCGAGGCCTTTGGCAGCCCAGCCCAGATGCACTTCAAGCACCTGACCAATGTTCATGCGTGACGGCACACCGAGCGGGTTCAAAACAATATCCACCGGCGTACCATCGGCCATGTAAGGCATGTCTTCTACTGCAACAATATTGGAAATAATACCCTTGTTACCATGGCGGCCGGCGAACTTGTCACCCGGCTGCAGGCGGCGCTTGATGGCAAGATATACCTTGACCATCTTCAACACGCCCGGCGCCAGGTCATCACCGGAAGTCAGCTTGGCACGTTTTTCTTCATACCGTTCGTCAAACTCTTCACGCAGTCTTTCCAGCTGCGCATGCGCCTGTTCCAGCTGTACGTTTGCATCTTCATTGCGCAAGCGGATTTCAAACCATTTTGTGCGTGCGATTTCCGCGAGGTACGCCCTGGTTATCTTGTCACCGGCATTCAAATCACCCGGACCACCTTCGGCAATTTTGCCAGTCAACATTTTTTCAATGCGCTGATATACACCATCTTCCATAATACGCAGCTGATCATTGAGATCCTTTTTAACGGCCTCGAGTTCATCTTCTTCAATCTGCTGGGCACGGGCATCTTTCGGCACACCATCACGGGTAAATACCTGGACATCAATGACCGTGCCGTTCATGCCGGATGGTACGCGCAGCGAAGTGTCTTTTACATCCGAGGCCTTTTCGCCAAAGATAGCCCGCAGAAGTTTTTCTTCCGGGGTCAGCTGGGTTTCACCTTTCGGTGTGACCTTACCCACCAGAATATCGCCGGCATTAACTTCGGCACCGATATAAACGATACCGGATTCATCCAGCTTGCCGAGTGCGCCTTCACTGACATTCGGAATATCGGAAGAAATTTCTTCCGGCCCGAGTTTGGTATCGCGGGCAACACAGGTCAGCTCTTCAATATGAATCGAAGTAAACCGGTCTTCTTTAACAACGCGCTCCGAGATCAGAATCGAGTCCTCGAAGTTGTAACCGTTCCACGGCATGAACGCGACCAGCAGATTCTGTCCCAGCGCCAGTTCGCCCATATCAGTGCTGGGGCCATCGGCAAGCACATCGCCTTTGGCGAGCACATCACCGGGACGAACCAGCGGTTTCTGGTTAATGCAGGTGTTCTGGTTGGAACGTGTGTATTTGATGAAGTTATAAATATCAACGCCCGGCTCACCGGCGGTGACTTCATCATCATTGACACGGATGACGACACGGCTGGCATCAACAGAATCGACAACACCACCACGCTCGGCAGTAATCGCCACACCGGAATCGATCGCCACAGTACGTTCAATACCGGTACCCACCAGCGGTTTTTCTACCCGCAATGTCGGCACGGCCTGGCGTTGCATGTTCGACCCCATCAACGCGCGGTTGGCGTCATCGTGCTCCAGGAACGGAATCAATGCTGCAGCAATGGACACAATCTGGCGTGGTGACACGTCCATGTACTGAACCTTGTCCGGCGTCGACATGGCAAACTCATTCTGATGCCGACAGGACACAAGTTCATCGGACAGGCGGCCATTCTTGTCCAGCGCCGCATTGGCCTGGGCAATCACAAACTCGCTTTCCTCAATAGCGGAAAGATATTCAATCTCAAGCGTTGCTGCGCCATTGACCACTTTCCGATACGGTGTTTCCAGAAAACCGTAATCGTTGGCACGCGCATACACCGCCAGCGAATTGATCAAACCGATGTTCGGACCTTCCGGTGTTTCAATCGGGCAGACACGGCCATAGTGCGTCGGATGCACGTCGCGGACTTCAAAACCGGCGCGCTCACGCGTCAGACCGCCCGGCCCCAGTGCGGAAATACGGCGTTTGTGCGTCACTTCGGACAGCGGGTTGTTCTGATCCATGAACTGACTGAGTTGTGACGAGCCGAAGAATTCTTTCATCACTGCCGAAACAGGTTTGGCATTTATGATTTCCTGCGGCATCAAACCTTCGGATTCGGCCAGACTCAAACGTTCCTTGACGGCGCGCTCGACCCGCACCAGACCGACACGGAACTGGTTTTCAGCCATTTCACCAACCGAACGCACACGCCGGTTACCAAGATGATCGATATCATCGACCGTGCCTTTGCCATTACGAATATCAATCAGGACGCGCATCACATCGAAGATGTCCGAGCCTTCTCCATATTCCGCCACCAGAGCCTGGGCCTCGGCATCCGTGCGGGTACTCAGATAACGCTGGTCATACAACACACCGGCACCCTCGGCTTCCTTGCGGCCAACACGACGATTGAACTTCATCCGGCCTACTGCCGAAAGATCATAACGATCACTACTGAAGAACAGATTACGAAACAGGTTTTCAGCAGCATCCTTGGTTGGTGGCTCACCCGGGCGCATCATGCGATAGATTTCAATCATCGCTTCCAGTGGCGTCGTGGTGTTATCGACGCGCAAGGTATCCGAGATATATGGACCGCGATCAAGATCGTTAACATATAATGTGTTAATAGTGCGCTCGGGGCCGGCAACAAGCTGCTCAAGCAAGGTTTCTGTGATCTCGGCATTGGCCTCGGCCAGCAGTTCACCGGTTTCTTCATCAACGATGTCATGGCCTATTATACGGCCGACCAGATATTCCGGCGTGACTTCAAGCTCGTTCAGTCCGGCGTTTTCCATTTCACGAATATGCCGTGCGGTAATACGGCGATCTTTCTCGACAATCACCTTGCCACCCTTGGCCTTGATATCGAAGGCAGCGGTTTCGCCACGCAGACGTTCAGGCACCAGTTCAAGGAAAATGCCTTTTTTCGTAATACGGAAAGCATTGGTCTCGAAAAACATATCGAGAATGTCATGTGGTGTATAACCCAGTGCTTTCAGCAAAATCGTTGCCGGAATCTTGCGCCGGCGGTCAATACGGCAATACACCGCATCTTTTGGATCAAATTCAAAGTCCAGCCAGGAGCCGCGATACGGAATCACGCGGGCGGAATACAGCAATTTACCGGATGAATGGGTCTTGCCCTTGTCATGTTCAAAGAACACACCCGGTGAACGATGTAACTGCGACACGATCACACGCTCGGTGCCATTGATTACAAATGTACCGGTGCGCGTCATCAGCGGCAGTTCACCCATGTAGACTTCCTGCTCCTTGATATCCTTGACAACCTTGGTGTCGCCACTGGCTTCCTTGTCATAAATCACGAGGCGCACTTTCACGCGCAATGAAGCAGCATAGGTCATACCACGCAGCTGGCATTCCTTGACATCAAATACCGGCTTGCTCAACTGATAACTGACATACTCAAGCGCCGCGTAGCCGGAATAGCTTTCAATCGGAAACACCGACTTGAATGCAGCATGCAGACCACCATCACCACGTTCTCCGGGAACGGCGTCAAGCTGCAGGAAATTCTGATAGGACTCAATCTGCGTAGCCAGCAGATAGGGAACATCAAGGATAGTTGGACGTTTGCCAAAATCCTTGCGAATACGTTTCTTTTCGGTGTATGAATATGCCATTACGATGCCTCGTGGATAACGCTTACAAACAAACCCGTGGCAAACAGACCAAAGGATGAACGACTTGCCGTGTGAAAAGCACAAAGAGGCCGGCGGTCAAAAGACCACCAGCCTCGTGCTGACACGAACCTGACAAGCTGGAAACACGCCAATATGGACAGTCAATTATTTGACTTCAACCTTGGCGCCAGCTTCTTCGAGTTGCTTCTTGATATCGTCTGCTTCTGCCTTGGACGCACCTTCCTTGACTGTGGAAGGAGCACCTTCGACCATGTCCTTGGCTTCTTTCAGACCCAGACCGGTGATGGCTCGGACAACTTTAATCACGCCGACCTTGTTTTCACCAAAGCTCGACATGACGACATCAAACTCGGTCTGCTCTTCAGCAGCTTCAGCAGCTGCGCCGCCGGCAGCAGCAGCCGGCGCCGCCATGGAAGCGGCGGAAACACCAAACTTTTCTTCCATTGCTTCTACCAGTTCAACCACTTCCAGCACGGTCATGTTGCCAATTGTTTCCAGAATATCTTCTTTGCTAACAGCCATTGTTCTAACTCCTAAATCAATCTAAAACAGATCATTCATTTAACGGGGCACCAATCAGGCTGCCTGTTTCTGCTCTTTGACAGCAGCGACAGTACGAACCAGTTTGGTATGAGGGGCAGCCAGGGTGCGGGCCAGTTGCGTTACCGGAGCCAGCATGAGCGCCATCAGCTTGCTGATAGCTTCATCCTTGGTCGGTAGGTTGGCCAACGATTCTACTGCAGAGGCATCCAGCAGTTGCCCTTCCAGGGCGACCATCTTTACGACGAGTTTGTTATTCTGCTTGGAAAAATCACGCACAATGCGCGCCACGGCACTGGGATCTTCTTTTGAAAATGCCAGCAACAATGGGCCTACCAGACCGTCCTGCATGCACGCAAACTTGGTGTCGGCAAGTGCACGCTTAGCCAGGGTATTCCTGACCACACGCACATAAACATCTGCCGCCCGCGCTTTCGTACGCAGATCAGTCATGGCAGCAACGGTCAAGCCGCTGTACTCTGCAGCAATCGCCGTTGGTGCCTGATTGGCAACGTCCGCTACCTCGGCAATGATTGCTTGTTTTGCTTCCTGAGATAACACAGTTATCCTCCATTACATTATGAGTAAGCACTGCTGGCGTTTATGAAACATGCCGAATCCCGATCTGAACCGGATGCTGCATATTCCTGGACGCCTGACTTCCATGCCGCAATGCCGCCAGGCTTAAGGTCCGGGTTTTGCTGAATGACTGTCTGCTTCAACCGAACCAGACTTCAACTACCAGGACCACTTACTCACGGTGACCGCCAGGAATGACCTGCAGGTATTCACCGTCTGCGTGAGTCGACGTGCTCGCCATCAAGCCAACCCCGATACAACAAGGGTTGACACTCACGGTCTTTGACGGCATCGAACCCGCTACTTCAGTTGGTTCCGATACCTTTCAAATTCTCTACAAAATCGCTTTAAGCCTGCGGGCGTTAACCGGCAAGCTTCTCTGAACTAGACGCTGAGCGTGCTTGGTTCCACCAGCAAGCCCGGCCCCATCGTGCTGGATACGG
>JBBDSJ010000001.1:0-2296 GCA_040905025.1 Gammaproteobacteria bacterium | reverse complement strand
TATTGCATGCCGGCCGCCTCTGTCGCCACTGACAGCTCTTCACCATAAGCGATATCCGGATTGGGATTCGCTTCGAGAAAATAGATTTTCTCTTCATCGGTAATCCGGAAATCCAGTCGCGCATAACCGGACAAGCCCAGCGTGCGATAAATACGTTTCGCCAACCGGTTAATTTTTTCGACCAGTACCGGCGGCAAATCCGTGGCGATAATCGTATCAATGCCCTGGGCTTCCTGATATTTCCAGTCCCATTTGACCCGGTAGGTGGCAATACGTGGTGCACCTTCGCGTAATTTCTTGAATACAAGTTCCACCAGTGGATAGGTGGTCAGGCGTTGATTGCCGCTGATACAGGTATAGATCTCCCGACCATCAATGTATTCCTCGGCAATGGCGGGTGTTTCCAGTTGTTCATGCAGGTATTCAATGCGCTCACGGCATTTGTCTTCCGTGTGCACGATAGAGGCCTGTGAAATACCGTAGGAACCATCCTCGATCAGGGATTTCACCATCAATGGAAAACGCAGTTTTTTCGGGATCTGAATCTTGCGCCGGCGCGGAAACACATGGAAATGCGGCACATTAACCTTATGATAGGCAAGAATTTTTTTGCTTAGCCCCTTGTCATGACACAGCATCAGGCCACGTGGATTACAGCCGGTATATTTGACCCGGCTGAGTTCGAGAAAGCTGGCGATATGATGATCATATAGCGAGCTGCCGTGAAACTCTTCCAGCAGGTTAAACGTGATATGCGGTTTAAACTCACGCAACGCCTGGCGAATTTCACTCAGATTCTCTTCAACGCCGAGTGTCATCACATCGTGGCCTTCATCGCGTAACGTCGATATCACGTCATACTCGGTTTTCCATTCCCAGTATTTATCTTCCGCGTAACCTTCTATGGAGTCCGGTGGCACCAGATCCTTGTGTACCAGGATCAAAATACGAGATTTATTCACATGGGTATCCTGTGGCGTACCTGATGCAGATAGTTGAGTGTTTGTGCACTGAGATAGATGGCAACCTCGAGTCTGGTTTGCTCTTCAGGCGCATACAGATACAGTTTCAACTCACGGCTGCGCAGTATCATTTCCTGCACGATTTGACCAATCGAATAAGGATACTCACCGGTCCAGTGAGCGCATAACCGGCACAACTCCGGCTTGATTTTCTGCAAAAATGCCGCCGCCGTTCGCGCCCGGCCACTACTTGGCCGGTGACTGGAAAACAAACGCTTCAGGTCGGCATCAAACAATTCCGGTGTTGTGATCGAGTAATTTTGCCGACGTTCATCGTAATGCTCGCGCAATGTCCTGGTTAAGGTGTTCACCGCATAGCTGCATTCGCGCGATTTCACTGGTGCCTGTCTGGCCTGCAGTGACGTCATCAGTTCATCAACATACTCAAGCTTGCGGAGCACCGGCCAGCCGGCATAGTCACGGCGCCAGTTCGAACCGGACTTCAACCAGACAGCAAAGGTTTCGGCAAAATCCTCGGCGGGATGACTTTGGGCGTACCACCAGTCCAGATGCAATACATAATTTTTACTCTGGGTTCTGGGGGTGTAGGCTGTCGGGTAGGGCTTCCTGAAATCACCGAATAACCGCTGCCACGGCTTGCGATTATGCAAACGCCAGGCACTGTCGATGGCATGGCCGGCCTCGTGTCTCAGTAATCTCATGCAACTGCGCGAGGTGCCGCCTTCAACTTCCAGCATGATCCGCTGCTCCAGTTGGCGCAGTCTTTTATGCGCCAGATAAAACGGCACACCGATACCCGGCACACCGTCCGGTGAAAACCACTCCTCGGCAAACCAGCAGTGCGGCCGGAACCGCAGGCGTTTGGCTTTCAATTCATCATAAAGCTGCTGTATGTAGCCCTGAACCGGCGAGTCGCCGATCTTCAGGCCCAGATCGCAAAATCGGAGATCCAGTAATTCCTCATCATTAAAATCAACCCATTCGGGCTGCTTGCGTGATTTTGGCATGGCCGGCGCAAGTTCTGGTTTAGGAGCTTCCCGAAACTATACCGGATTGCGCAAAAAGAAAACCCCCTGATGCGTTCGCATCAGGGGGTTAGTAATAAATGCCTGGCACAAATCTGCCTGGAGCAGATTTGGACGTGCGAAGCACGCTCGCAGAGCGCAATACATGGATGTATTGCGTCAATGTCCTGCATCAACAATTTCACTGCCACAAAAGAAAACCCCTTGATGCATTCGCATCAAGGGGTTAGTAATAAATGCCTGGCAGTGTCCTACTTTCGCATGGGGAGAGCCCCAGACTATCATCGG